>JBHHWX010000520.1:0-4364 GCA_046756745.1 bacterium
ATTCCGATTGTGACCGGCCGCCTGGATTCCGTAGAGATTCTCATTCTACATTCAACGGCGGAAAAAGTATCCTTTGATCGCTGGCGTCGAGGAGATGCGTTTGAGAAAGAAACCATTGACAAGAACTTTCTTTCATTCACAGGCATGGACGTGGACGGTAATGGTACTTTGAACCTTAGCATAAACCCAGTAGGAAATGTGAATGATAAGCAAGGAAAATCACTGGCCCTTTTCATTCTCAACAGTGGTAAGGATGCTGTGAAGAGGGGCGTCATGGCCGTCGACATGCATTCTGGCGCCATTGTCTGGGAATATCTTTTTGGTCCGCAAGTAAGGAATATCTTTATCGAAGATGTAGACCGGGACGGCCATCAGGAAATCGTTATTGGAACGTATGCTCCGGACAACGGCGCCGAATGGAACGGGATAGGAGATGACAGCAGCTACGTTTTCCTGCTGAAATCAGACGGGACCCTGCGCTGGAAAAGACCGGTCGGAGGCCGGTTCACCGGCGGTTATATCGAGGCAGGCGACATGACAGGCGACGGTAGAAACGAAATAGTCGCCTATCGTTACAGCATCACGCATCCTGAGGACGCTCAGGATGAAGTCATGCTTCTCGACGTTAAACAGGGCGCCGTTTTGAAACGACGAAAAATGGGGGAGTGGTTTACTTTGCATCCGGGTCCGAATCTCAGGCTTGTGAAGGACATGAACGGCGACGGACAGGCAGAGCTGGTGGTCGGCAGCACCGATGGTTTAGTATGGATGCTTGACGCCGATCTGAAGGTTACCGGTGTGTCTTCTGAGTTCTCAAGCCGTGTTGAAGTTGTCGCCATCGCCGATTTGGATGGAGACGGAATAAATGAAATCCTCTGCATAACCGACGATGGATTTCTCCATATATTGAACAATCAACTACAGGCGCTGCTGAGTCAGAAACTCCGTCAAGGAGGGGAGGTGTGGATCGTACAAGGGAACAGGAAAGCGTGCCTGCTTATCCGAGCCGATCTGCCCGGTTCTCCCACCAACAGTCATGCATACGCTCTGTACGACTTTCGAAAGACGCCTTTTCCGACACAGGTGATGCGCGGTGAAAGACCGTACTTACCGTGGCTGTTACTATCGGTCCTGGTCGCTGCCTTGCTGTTTTACTCCAGAGGCTTGTTGTATGGTTCGTATGGCCGCAGGATGCTCTTGTCGTTTTTGGAAAGCGCGGGAATCTTGAACAAAATACTCATCCTGCGGCGCGACGGAAGCATTGAAAGAATCGGCTCGTTATGGCAAGAACAGTTCGGACTCAAAGAGCCGGCGCCGCGCGGGAAGAAGTATTCGAAGGTTTTCGACTCAATGAAACATCCGGCCTTGCTTGCGGCATTAGAGGACATTCTGGAGCACAAAAAGCTTGCGCAAAGCCTGGAACTGTCTAACGAAGAACAACACGGTGACAACACCATAAAACTGGCTTCTTTCCATGTGCCGTTTCTCAAATATGTTTTTATACAACTTACTGATTTGACGGAGCAAGAGTACATCCGCCGGGTGAAATCCTGGGCGCCTGTGGCCCAGCGTATGGCGCACGGTATCAAGAATCCGTTGACTTCAGTCAAGCTCAATGCCGAAGAATTGCGCGATCTGATTCAATCGAAATATCAGCTCTCAAACGATGAAATCGATGAATATTTTGACGCGATCGTTTCGCAAGTCAATAAACTGACGCGAGTGAGCGACCGATTTATGCGATTCGTGCAGATGGAGCGCCCAATACTGAAGCCGGTCGACATCAATGCTCTGACTCAAGAGCTTATTTCGCAGTGGCTGCCTGAGAACAAGGGAAGAATTCACGTCGAGTTTCAGCTTGAAAAAGAGCTGCCCGACGCTCTGATCGACGCAGAGCAGTTTGACTTCTCACTCAAAACGATCTTTTTTAACGCATTAGAGAGTATCGAACAAAAAGGACGCATTTTGATCACCACTTCGATTGTGCAGCTTTTTCAGGAAGAAGAAAACCATCTGGGAACGAAATTCATCGAATTGCAGATCAGAGACACAGGAAACGGCATTCCTATTGAAATTCTACACAAGATCGGCGAGCCTTACGTGACCAACAAAGCAGCCGGAACCGGCCTCGGTTTGAGCATTGTGAAAAAAATCATCGAGGAACATGAAGGGACATTTGAAATCAACAGCGAAGAGGGAGTGGGGACGGTGGTCACGCTTCGCTTTCGGATAGAACAATGAGGCCTTTCTGTCTTTGCGAGCGTTTCTCAGCGAAGCAATCTCCCTGCCGCCTCGACAGATTGCTTTGTCGTCGCGCCAATAGAGGCAACAACCGCGGAGCGGTGACATGTTTATAGTGTGTCCGGTTGAACTAACTATCAAACCCCGTTAGGGGTGACATGTCAATGGTTTTTCTACCAGACGCAGCCGAACACCAGGAGCCCATACAGGACAAGGACTCAAGCTCAAGCACCCGTCCCCGGGTGCGTTTGGCGCTTTGTAACAACAATCGATTCCGACGCACCGGGGACGGGGCTTAGAGCTTAGATTTAAGAACTTCTTCGCGAAGGCGTCCCCGCCGTGCTTAGCAGGAATTCACCCTGCAAAAGCAGTGCAGCGCAGCTGGCATGGTGGTTGCAAGAGGTTTTCCGCTGGAATTCCTACAAGAAAACTCAATTTGATTGGCGAGCATGAACTAAACGGATTGATGGATGAATGGATCGATGAAAAAAAACGACTTTTGCTTTCCAAAAATCCAATCATCCACCAATCCAACCATCCGGTTCTTTCTTGACTGACGAATGATTGTAAACAACCCATGGCAAACCAGACTCCCTCTATCCTGATCGTGGATGACGACGCCTCCATCTGCGATATTCTCAAAAAGATGCTCAAACGCGAAGGCTACCGAACCCTGGTTGCCGCCAACGGCACCCAAGCTTTAGCACGGTTTGCGGAACATACTGTCGATCTGGTGTTGCTCGACTTGATGATGCCGGACATCTCGGGAATCGAGGTCGCTACCCAGTTTTTGGAAGAAAAGCCGCACATTCCAATCGTCTTACTTTCCGCTTACGGTACGGTATCGAAGGCGGTGGCAGCGACCAAGATGGGGGTGTACGATTTTCTGGAGAAACCACTCGACCGGGATCGCTTGTTGGTCACGGTTCGCAATGCCTTAGCCAAAGGACGGCTGGAAGAGGAGCTTGCCCTTTATAAACAAGAGGTTATGCAGAAGTTCAAGATGGTGGGCCAGTGCAAAGCGATGAAAAGAATCTACAGCCTCATCGAGCGGATCGCACCCACTGACACACCGGTTTTGATCACCGGCGAAAACGGGTCGGGCAAAGAATTGGTGGCGGCAGCCATCCATGCCGGCGGCAACCGTTCTAAGCGGCCGCTGGTAAAGATCAACTGCGCGGCTATTCCTGCTAACATCCTTGAAAGCGAGCTTTTCGGACACACAAAAGGCGCGTTCACCGGCGCTCTATCCGCAAAAAAAGGGCGGTTTGAGCTGGCCAATGGCGGGACGCTTTTTTTGGATGAAATCGCGGATATGGACGAAATGATGCAAGTGAAACTGCTGCGCTTTCTGGAATCGGGTGAAATCCAGAAGGTCGGCTCGACTGAGACCGCCAGGGTGGATGTGCGGCTCATGGCGGCCACTAATCAGGATCTCTACCGGGCGGTTGAGGAAAAGCGTTTCCGCGAGGATTTGTTTTACCGCATCAATGTGGTCAAACTTCATGTCCCACCGCTGCGTGAGCGACGCTCCGATATTCCCTTGTTGGTTGAGCATTTCGTTGCGAATTGCGCGGAATCGCACGGCCTCCCGGCGCCTCGTTTCACACCCGCTGCATTACGGTTTTTAAAATCTCAGCCCTGGCCAGGTAACGTGCGTCAACTGCGCAATCTCCTCGAGCGCGTCCTGATTCTCGATTATCACGAAATCATCGATCTGGAAAATATTAAACCGTTCCTTGACGACCCAGGCTCGCGACCGGAAGCCACCCGTCACAATCCCCATTCTCTGCACGAAGCCCGCCAGCAATTTGAGCGCGAATTTATCCTCAACGCGCTGCAGGAAGCCGACGGCAGCGTCAGCAAAGCCGCGAAAAACATCGGCGCCGACCGGGCGAATCTCTACCGCAAAATCCGCCAGCTTGGGATTCACCTCGAAGAAAGAAGCTGACCATTTTTAAAATGGTTCGCTTCTGACAGTAAATCCTGGAAGTATTCCAAAAGATTTACTGAGTGATTGTCCGAGGCCGTGCGCTCTAAACGCCTGAAAATAAATTTTCAGGCTCAAAGCTCAAGTCGGCTGAAGCCGACTGTGTCTCGCTTCACACAACTGAACAAGAGTC
>JBHHWX010000521.1:0-4360 GCA_046756745.1 bacterium
CATAAGTGATTGTTTCTTAAAATCGCCAAACGCACCCGGGGACGGGTGCTTGAGCTTTTCTCTGAGTTTTCGGTCAATCACTGCATAGGGACTACAAGTCGAGATTAGCATCGTGATCGTGCCTTTTCCCAAAGAGATAAACAATTCCCACCATGAGGATGACCCCTACGATCAACGATAAAAATGGATTAAATCCCCAGCCACTCGGAATATAACCCGTTAAGCTTGCTACAATTCCAACCACAACAGCATAAGGAAGCTGTGTCTGCACATGGTCCACGTGATCTGCAGCCGAAGCCATCGAGGACAGAATTGTCGTGTCTGATATTGGGGAGCAATGGTCGCCGAATACCGAGCCCGATAAGACCGCTCCCACGGTGCCGATTAAAATTGAATGGCTGTAGCCTTCTGCTAAGCCTACTTCCAACGGCAGATGATACGCTATCGGGACGACGATGGGTGTGAGTATTGCCATGGTTGCCCAGGAGGTGCCGGTTGAAAATGCAATAATTGCAGAGATGGTAAAGGTGAAAAATGGAATCAAATGAGGAGAAAGCAGTCCGCGTGTGAGATTGATGACGTAATCAGCCGTGTGTAAGTCGGTGCAAATTTCGCCAATTGCCCAAGCTAAAATTAAAATCATCGCTGCCAAGAACATCGACTTATAGCCGTTGAGCGTGGCAGTGATCGTTTCGTTTAAGTTTAATATTTTTTGGCTCATGGCCAAAATGGCCGCCACTAACAATCCGCAAAAGGAAGCCCACAACAGAACGTTGAAAGAGTTGGCGGCGCCATAGATTTCCCCCAGGGTGGCGGACTGTGCCGATTGCCCTACAGCTCCCTTCCCGTCAAAATAAAGCCCGAAAAGAGTCACCAGAATCACCACCGCAATCGGCAACAAGGCGTTGACCCAACGGAGCGGGACGTCGTCGTCAGCGATCATGTCGAGCGCTGAGCTGTCGGTGAGCGGCCGGGCGCCATCTCTCAGCACTTTGCCAGACTGAGCGGCTCTGGTTTCCGCCGTCCACATCGGGCCAAAATCTTTTAGGCTAAGGCCAATGATGAATACAAATATGAGCGCCAAGATGCTATAACTTGCATAAGGAATGGACTGCAAAAAAATACCATAAGCGCTGTCGGGTAGATTCAGGGACTTAAATACTTGATCGATCAATCCGACCTGAAAGCCGATCCAAGTGGAAACTAAGGCAATCGATGCAATCGGAGCGGCTGTTGAATCGACAATGTATGAGAGCTTTTCTCTGGAAATTCGCAGGCGGTCTGTAAAGGGGCGCATGGTATTTCCTACGATCAGAGAATTGGCGTAATCATCGAAGAAAATAAAAATGCCCATGGACCAAGTGGCAATTTGTCCTCCGCGGTTGCTTTTTGCCAATTTCGCAAGTTTTTCAACAATGCCCTGTGTGCCCCCGGCCTTTGAAATCACCCCAACCATTCCACCCAGGGTCATGCTAAAAATAAGGATGGCAGCATGTGACGGGTCCGCTAAAGATTGAATGAGATAGGTGTCTAAGGCCTTGCCGAATGCAGCAAAGGGGTTATAGTTGAAAATGAAAAGACAGCCTAACCAAACGCCGCAAAAAAGCGAGATCAAAACTTGGCGGGCAATAAAAGCCAGGGCAATCGCCAGTACCGGCGGCAATAAACTCAAAAGCCCGGGAATAACGCGAATGTGCGATGTTGCTCTGATTTGCTTGATTGACACGGAAATAGTATGAACCCCGGTGTTTTTGATAACCGCGCTTTTAACAACCGCCTCGCCTTGAATAAAAACCAGCGAATCCGGTTCTAAAATGGAGGAATCGCTTTTTATCAGGATGCCTTCGCTTTTTGCTCTTCCGGCAAAACTTTTCAATAAGTTCCCATCCTGGTCGATGGCCTGGACGGTTATGTCGAATTCGATGTTTCTTAGCACAAGCTCCGGGGAGTTCACCTTGAATGCAGCCGGGACACTTCTATCATCAGGGACTTCCTCCTGAGCGTGAAGCAAATGACATGAAATCAACTGCAAGGTCACAAAAAGAATCAAAGCCGCGCAAGGAACTTTGTGCTGTAATATCATATTTTTTCTCAGGTTAAGTTTTTGGGATGCAAAGTATACTAAAAAATGGTAAAAAAGACAAGTAAAATATGAACGCACGATCGTCATGAATGCCGTGTATTCGCTTGATTTTATATTTCATTTTACTAAATTGTTTTAATGTTTCGAGTTGAGAACACAACGCGAATTATAGCAAAGAATGCTACAAGCCAACGATATTGTGTTTCTCTAGCAAAGTTATTTCGGCAAAACACCGAGGGATTTGGCAGAAAAGCCCAAACTCATTTGCCCGATGACGTCCTCACCGAGGGCTTTCGAGCACAACTTTGGGAGGGAACCGCTCGGCGGGGACGCCTTCGCTAAGAAAATAATCTTTTTGTACAGGGCTTATAAAATCACAGCGACAAACATTTTGGAGAAGGTGAGTGGTAATAGTGTAGAACCAAAATAATCATGAGGCTTTTGCGATGAAAAATAAATTCGTAACGACCGCTGTTTTTGTCTTTATTCTTTTGCTCTCTTTAAAACCTGCGTTGGCTGATAGCGACGATCATTATTCAGAATACATCAGTACGCTGGAAAAATTGTCCGGGAAAAAGTTTACTCCTATCATCATACAGGAGCTTGAAGAATACCGCAGGCTTTTTCCCGACGCCTCCAACGTGGATCAGATGCTTTTTCGCTTGGCGTCAATATATTCCGAAAGGAACGACAAGGTTCTTTCGTTTTATACTCATCTGAAATTGCTCTATCTTTATCCTCATTCCGAACATGTGACAAAATCCAAGGACAGGTTGAGGAGTTTACTGATAGAGGATAAGAAGTTTAAACCTCTCAAAGATCAAGTTGAGACCATCGTCAACCCGGGGGTTCCCGACTCTACAAAAGCAGGTGCGCTCTACGCCTTTCTCAAGGATGTTTATGGATTTGATTTTCAACCGGTGAAAAAACTGTTGATAGACAGCGCCGCACATTTCATCAAAGATTTTCCAAACTCGGTCTATCGGGATGAAGTGACTTTTTGGCATGCAGAATTGTTGACTCAGGATAAGCAATACGAGCTCGCCTTGGCTGAATATATGAAACTGACTTTTTTGTTCAGTAAGAGTCTTTACGTCTCTGCAAGTAAGCTCAGAATGGCTGACATTTTCTCAAATAAGTTGAAAATGCACCAGAATGCCATTATTACTTTGGAAGAGTTTCTGTTAGAATATCCCGATGATCCGCAGGCGGCTTTGGCCCAATTGAACATGGCGCACATCATCGAAAAAAAGAAGAAGAAGCCCCTCGAAGCGATTGAAGCCTATACAACCGTGGCCAAGAAATATCCGCAGAGTGTCGAGGCTGTGCCAGCGCTCTTCGAGGCGGCCAGGATATATGAAAAAAAATTCAAGGAGTATGAACAAGCCATCCGGATTTATAATGAAGTCGTACGCGATTTTTCAAAGGATTTAAAAGCTCCTTACGCTTTAGCGGAAGCGGCGCGAGTCTATGAAAAACACTTGAAAGATTCTCATAACGCGGCCAATGTTTATTTCAAAGTCTACGGACTGTACCCCACGAGCACGATTGCTGCCGAGTCGTTATTCGCGGCTGCGGAGATCAGTGAGAAAAAACTCGAGGATCCGGAAAGAGCGTTGCGTTATTACCGTTTTGTCGTCGAGCAATATCCGGAGAGCAAAATGGCTGCAAAAGCGAGCAAACGCATTGAGAAGTTGACGAGCAACTAAAAAGTCAAATTCTGTCATTTTGTGGCAAGACTTGAAACCACAAATCGCAAAAGACAAATAACAAATAAAACCCAATGCCCAATTTCCGAAATTTCAAACAAAAACAAAGTTTTTAAAGTAGTGTTGAGGCTGTTGTTGGTTAATTGTGATTTGTTGTTTGAAATTTATTTGGGATTTGTTATTTGATGTTTGGGATTTCCGGCTTGTCCGGGTTAGGATAAAGTATCTTCATTCGATCGCAGAGCCTCTTTTTTAAGAAACGTTCTTCCTTGCCGCTGATGATGCGACTTAGTTCATATTCATGCCCTAGAAGAAGATCTTCTACAGTTTGAGCGTCAATACGGTATCCGTTCAGAGACTTTTTATGCCGCCTATGTAAGTGGTGAAGAACCTGAAGATGAGAGTTGGGTATTAGACTTCGGCGAGTGGTCCAGTATATATAAAACCTGGCTTACACGCCAAGCCGATTATCGTAATGAAGTACAGAAAATACAGAAAAAGGCACCGAGTATATGTTCGTGAAAGGGTTTTGTATGACCGTTTACCCGCTGTTTTAGATTGGTATGGG
>JBHHWX010000522.1:0-4350 GCA_046756745.1 bacterium
CCCTGCTTGCTTCTAATACCAGTACCGTTGCCAAGGCATTTGGCATAGGTCGGCTCAAGGAAGAGACCGCTGTCAACGGCACCATTGGTTTCACTTTTAGAACTGGAGGACTGAGCGCCACAGTAGATGCTTACTCCATTTCTGTCGATGATCGGATTATTCTCACCGATACTTTTGACGCGTCCACTTTGGGAGTGGGTGCAGAAGCGGCCCAGTTTTTTGCCAATGGCGTAGATACGAAAACAACCGGTGTTGATATCGTTTTGAATTACAAAAAACACCTGGGAGACGGAAGCAGAAGCGTCGCTGTAGCACTTGCAGGCAACGTAAATGATCTGGAAATACAAAAGATTAACAGCGGTAATCTGAATAAGTTTACATTTTTCGGGCCCTTCTCTCAGGCGTATTTGGAGGCTGCTGCGCCAGATCATAAATTTGGTCTAAGTCTGACATACTCAGCGCCAAAGTTGAATGTTGTGGCGTCCCTGACCCGGTTTAGTGAGGTAAAATTGCAAGATTTTCAATGGGTTGATACCCCGGCAACAAACCAGGCTGAGGCAGATGCTTTACGTGCTATCGCTACAGATGTTTACAAAGCCGCCTTCACGCTTGATGTAAGTTTAAGCTATGCGCTCCAAAAATCGGTCCAGCTTACTGTTGGAGCGAATAATCTTTTGAATGAATATCCAACACCGCAATTTGATGGTTGGACAGATCAAGGTGGATTTAATGATTCTGTACAAATGGGCTCTGATGGTCGTTATTTCTTTACCCGGTTAGGCGTTAAATTGTAGAGAAGGATTAACTTTACAGAAGTCAAGTAGGGTGGATTCAAGAAGACGAACCCACCCTACTTAATTAAGTTACTGTGCACCGAGATAGTCAGAAATCCATCCTCAGTCACCTCGCACAAGTGGAACAAGATCATCCGAGCATTTGAACATGATCAAATAGGGGGTGCATGGCGTCAAGAGAACATCTCTTTCTTGACAATTAGTATACTTTAGAGTATATTACTTACAGGTATACTATTCCCATAGCACAAGGGGTTATCATGTTCTACAACCGTGAGTATGAATTGCAGCGTTTAGATGAAAGATATGCTGAAAAGAAAGCTCAACTACTGGTTATCTACGGGCGCAGGCGTGTCGGCAAAACCGAACTTTTGAAACAATTCGCGGCGGACAAAGCGCACATCTATTTTCTCGCCGACTTGTCAAATGAAAAGGAGCAGTTGCAACAATTCTCGGAAAGAATTCAGCTCTTTAGCAACGACGCTTCCTTAGTCGACAATCCATTTAGTAGCTGGAACGCGCTTTTTTTATATCTGGCGAATCTTTCACTCCAAAAACCCCTTGTCGTTATTATTGATGAATACCAGTACTTGCAGCTAAACAATCCCCATCTTGCCTCAACAATCCAAAAGGTTTGGGATGAAGCTCAATAGACGGAAGGCAAAATGTAAGGAGCCCGCAACTTATGCAAATTTGCAGTTGAAATGCAAATTTGCATTTGCTTTTTAGTTTTCCTTTGGTTATATTTTGCGCATGAAGCAAGATACTTATGTTTCGCGCACACTTGAATCCGCTCTGACTAAGGCGGCAAAGGAGTTTCCGGCTGTACTTGTGACAGGTCCCCGCCAGTCCGGTAAAACCACAATACTGCAAAAGACATTTTCAGAAACCCATCGATTTGTTTCTCTCGATGAACCGGATGTCCGTGCCCTGGCACTTTCGGACCCGCGCCTGTTTTTGGAGCAAAATCCCTCGCCTGTGGTCTTCGACGAAATTCAATATGCCCCGGAGCTGCTGCACTATATCAAACGAGATATCGATGAGCATCGTAAAGACAAGGCCCGTTACGTGCTTTCCGGCTCTCAGAATTTGGCTATGATGCAAAATATCATCGAAACCCTGGCGGGACGAACCGCGGTCTTGACGCTTCTTTCGATGTCACAGAATGAGAGGTATCACCATCCGGAAGGTACACCATTCTGGACGAGACTCGCCGATTTGCAAAATACGGCAGTCTCGAACAGGGAAGCTCGAACCGCTGAGGAGATTATGACAGATATTTTGCGGAGCGGCTTCCCGGAACTCGTTGTCGAGCCTGAGCGTGATACTCGTATTTGGTTTGCCGCTTACTTGCAGACATATCTTGAAAGAGATGTTCGTAATATGCGTAACGTCGGCAGTTTGGCGGATTTCCAGCGCTTCCTGCAAATTTTGGGTGCGCGGGTTGCCCAACAAATCAACATTTCGGATCTGGCGAGGGACATTGGCATAGCCGTTAACACCATCAAGGCTTGGTTTTCAGTGCTCGAGGCGACTTACCAGATCGCTCTCGTTCGGCCCTATTTTACGAACGTGGGGAAGCGTCTTGTGAAAGCGCCGAAACTATATTTTCTCGATCCGGGGGCGCCGGCTTATCTTTGCGGTCTGACGGATCCCGTGCATGCCTTCCAGGGCCCGATGGGGGGACCTCTCTTTGAGAATGCCGTATTTGCGGAAATCTATCGTGGTTTTGTGCACCATGCGGAGCCGCCGCGCATTTATTTTTGGCGTACTGCCGCCGGTCATGAAGTGGACTTTGTGCTGGATTTTGGCACACACCTCGTCCCGGTTGAAGTGAAACTGAATGCGACGCCGACTCCGGAATTAGCCATCAACCTCAAAAAATTTATAGAGCTTTTTCAAAATAAAGTGCAGGAAGGCGTCCTGGTTTGCTTGACCTCGGAAGCTCGGAAACTTCATAAGAAAATAACCGCGATTCCTTTTCTAAACTTGTAGGATTAAAATAACATGATCGATCTTACTCTAAATGAAAAACAACTGCCGTTTTCATTAAAGCGCGCCCGAGAGCGAAACATCATCATCCCGACGTTTGAGCACATGATCCACCCGGAAAGCATTCAGGAGAGCATAAAAGAAAAGCTAAAGAATGCTGGACTCTGGGAAGTCAACCCTCTCAATCTTTTTCGCATCACCTGGAAAAACGAACCACAGGAAAAAGGTGGTCAATTCGGCGCTGTCAACTACTTCGAGCTCCCGCGTGAACTTACCGGCGTCAAAGCGCGCATTTTCGGCCTGGTTGGCAAGTGGTTTCCAACCGGCGCACACAAAGTCGGGGCCAGCTTTGCCTGTCTTGTCCCCCGTCTCGTCACTGGCCAATTCGACCCGACTAAACACAAAGCGGCCTGGCCCTCGACGGGTAACTACTGCCGCGGTGGGGCGTACAACTCCGCACTGTTGGGCTGCGAATCCATTGCCATCCTGCCGGAGGAGATGAGCCGGGAGCGTTTCGAATGGCTCGAGGATATTGCCACCGAAGTGATCGCCACGCCGGGCTGCGAATCCAACGTCAAGGAAATTTACGACAAGTGCTGGGAGCTTCGGCACACCCGGGAGGATGTGGTAATTTTAAACCAGTTCGATGAGTTCGGAAATAATCTCTGGCACTATCATGTTACCGGCAAGGCCATGGAAGAAGTGCTGCTCACGGAACTGAAAGAGAACGACCGTTTCGCCGGAGTTGTGAGCTCCACCGGTTCCGCCGGCACGATTGCCTGCGGCGACTATCTTAAGGAGAAATTTCCGCACAGCAAGATCGCAGCCGCCGAGGCGCTGCAATGTCCAACTCTACTGATGAGCGGCTACGGTGGCCACCGCATCGAGGGCATCGGCGACAAGCATGTCCCCTGGATTCATAATGTGCGCAACACCGATGTAGTCATCGCCGTCGACGACGTTTTTTGTATGAATTTGATCCGGCTATTCAACGAGCCGGTGGGGCAGGAGTATTTAGCTTCGCTTGGCGTTTCCGATGCGGATATTCAAAATCTGCCGTTGTTGGGGATCTCTGGAATTGGCAACCTTATTGGGGCTATCAAGTTTGCCAAATACTATGAGCTCACCGAGCGGGACGTGGTCTTTACAATTTTCACCGATTCCATGGAATTGTATCAAAGCCGTCTTGCTGAGCTGCGGGACGAACACGGTAAATATAGCAGGGAGAGTGCGGTGCGCGATTACCATCGTTATTTGATGGGCACATCGACCGATTATATGCTTGAGTTGGGCTATCCGGAGCGCAAACGCGTCCACAACTTGAAATATTTCACCTGGATCGAACAGCAGGGCAAAGAGGTGGAGGAATTGAATGCGCAATGGTACGACTGGCCGGACTACTGGACTGCCATTCAGGGTCAGGTAGAGCAAATCGATGAGTTGATTCGGGAGTTTAATACGAAGGTAGGTCTGATTTGACTTCATCATGAAATTGCTTTTGAATGTAATCGGTCAGTTACGGGGGAAAATGTAACGCAGGCTTCCAGCCTGCAGGCATCTTGCA
>JBHHWX010000523.1:0-4344 GCA_046756745.1 bacterium
ATCGAGCTGGACCCTGACTGGGCCGAAGCCCATGCGGCCTTGGCTCAGGCCTATCATTTCCTCGCAAGCAGCGGCCGTCCTGGGGTGCGTGATTTTTATCCAAAATCGAAGGCGGCGGCGCTTAAAGCGCTGGAGATCGACGAAACCGTATCCACAGCACACGGTTCACTTGCATTTGTGCTGCTTCACTATGAATGGGATTGGGACGCGGCTGAGAGAGAGTACAGACGTGCCCTTGAGCTCAATCCCAACTCGGCTTTGTGGACATGGGGCGTGGCTATGTTTTTTCGTTCCGCAGGGCGTTATGAGGAGGCCATCCTATGGTATAAGCGTGCTGAGGAACGAAATCCACTTTCCCTCCTGGTGAAGAGGCAATTAGGGGATACGTACAACTGCGCCGGCCAATATGATCAAGCCATAAAGCACCTGCGAAACACACTTGAGCTGGATCCAAACAGTGCATCTGTCCGATACTCCCTTGCTAATGCATACTTGCGCAAGTCGATGTACGAAGAAGCGATCTCTGAGTCGCAGAAGGCGGTGGCGTTAAGGGTAGATAACCCTGCATTGCTAGCGCGACTTGGACATGCCTATGCGGTGGCGGGTAGAAGAGATGAGGCTCTCGAAGTGCTAAACCAATTACAAAAGAGATACAGCGACAAGTTTTCCCTGGCGCTGGTAGAACTCTACATCGTGCTGGGAAACAAGGACAAGGCCTTGACGCTACTGCAGAAGGCCTATGAAAAACGTTCTGGGCTCCTTTATATCAGATGTTCACCAGTGTTTGATAGTCTGCGGGACAACCCTGCTTTCCAGGAAATCCTGCGGGGTATCAATTTTCCGGAGGGAGATCTTCAAATAGAGACTCGTAAATAGATAGAGTACAGATGGTTAGTCATGGCTAATCGTGGATCCTAAGGACTTCGAATATCAGAAATCACAAATCTGAATTCAAAATAGAAAATTATTTAATCGTGAATACTAAACAAAGCATGCATTACAAAGAACTCGACACCCCCGCTCTCCTTATCGACTTAGACCGGATGGAGGCAAACATCCATAGAATGGCGGCCTTTACCAAAAGTCAAGGAGTCGCTTTGCGGCCGCACACCAAAACCCATAAATGCCCGGACATTGCACAATTACAACTTGAAGCCGGCGCGGTGGGTATCACATGCGCTAAGATCGGCGAAGCGGAAGTGATGGCCGCAGCCGGTTTGGACGATATTCTCATCGCCAATGAAATAATCGGCGAACAGAAATTCGAACGCCTGATCGAGCTGTCGCGAAACGTGAACCTGTGTATTGCCGTCGACAGTGGGATTGGCGCTCAAAGCTTAAACGCCGCTTTGCAGCGCGCCGGCGTCACTCTCGAGGTTGTCATCGAGGTCAACTGCGGTCAGAATCGCGCCGGCGTGCTTCCCGGTGAGCCGGTTCTCATCCTGGCGCAAGAAGTCTCACAACTCGAGAGCGTGCGCCTGCGCGGTTTGATGACGCACGGCGGCCACTCTTATAACCAGGCGACAAAAGAGGCCGTTGCCGAGGTCGGTTATGCCGAAGGCGCGGTCATGGTCGAAACTGCCGAGCTTCTTCGGCAAAACGACATCCCGGTGGAAACGATCAGCGTCGGTTCCACACCCACCGCACGTTATTGCGGCAGAGTGGAGGGCGTGACGGAAATCCGTCCCGGCACCTATGTTTTCTGCGACCTCACCCAAACCGATCTTTTCGCTTCTACGTTGGAAGATTGTGCGCTTTCGGTTTTAGCGACGGTCATCAGCATTCCGGCTTCGGACCGGGTTGTCGTAGACGCCGGGAAAAAAGCCTTGACCTCGGATCCACGCGGCAGAACCGCGGCGAGCGCCGCTGTTTACGGATTTATACCGGAAAAGGACTGCTCTTTGAGCAAGCTTTCGGAAGAACACGGCGTCATCATGACCGGCAAACGGTTTGAGATCGGCGAAAAAGTGCAGATCATTCCCAATCACGCTTGTGTTGTGGTGAACATGTTCGATGAAATGGTGGGAATTCGCAACGATCGGGTGGAGAGAGTGTTTCGAGTCGCCGGGCGCGGCAAAATGCTGTGAACGTGGCTCCTACTCTCTTTTGAAGCGATGAAATGGAGGCCGCAAATTATTAGCCACGGATGCACTCAGCGCGGCGGAGCCGCAACTAAAAGATCGCTATAACAAAAAAATATTTAGCCACGGATTTACACTGATTGACACGGATAAAATGAATTTTGAATATATATCATTCCGTCATTTTTTTGTGCGGGAATGACAGCACTGGGTAGTTTCGGGATGGACACGAATGTTTAACAAAATCCGTGTTCCATCAGTGTGAATCCGTGGCTTACATAGTCTTAATGAAATCGTATAAAGCATTTGATTTTGAACGCGGAAATGTTAGATTTATGACGACTGTGTGTAAACCTAAATCACGTTTTTGCACTTGGTTTCTTGAAAATAGCGTTACCATTCAGAGTCACATCAGTGGGATTTCCAATTCTGTGGGCGAGCTTTCAAATCGCCTTTGTGCCCCTTTGTGATTTCGAGTCTTGGTGGCTGAATAAGTTACTAACAGCGAACACATAACGAAAGGAATCTATGATACCGGTACTTTTAAAAATCGGGCCGCTGACGATAGGCAGTTTTGGGGTGATGGCGATGTTGGCTTTTCTGGTACCCACTTTTCTGATGCGCAAAGATTTTCCGCGGGTAGGCGTTGATCCGGAACTATCCAACGGCGTGACGATTTCAGCGATGGTTGGCGGTTTTTTAGGCGCACGCATTTATTTTATCCTCGAACGCTGGGAGACGTTTTTCGCTGATCCGGCCATTCGCTTCGGCGTTTACGCTATGCTGATTTCCCTTCTGCCGGCCATCTGGCTGTACAATGTTTTGCGAAAAAAGAATGACGACGCCGTGTTTGCCGGTGGAACGACGTTGGCTGCTGTCATCGGTGTTTTGCTTGCCGCAATCCTTTTCCATGTCAATTTTCTCGAAGAACGCAGTTGGGGACTGTTCCTGAATAGCCGCTCAAACCTGGTCTTTACCGGCGCCGGTTTGGTTTGGTACGGCGGTTTCATCGGCGGATTTATCATGGTGATTTGGTACGTGTACCATAGCGGGGTTAAAGTCCCTCTGTTGTGCGATCTGATGGCCCCGTTGCTGGCGTTGGGCCAGACTTTTGGACGTATGGGCTGCCTGCTTTCCGGCGACGGCGATTACGGCCCGCCAACAGACCTGCCCTGGGCCATGTCCTTTCCTGAAGGTCTGGTGCCAACCATGGAGAAAGTCCACCCGACTCCTATTTATGACATGATATTTCTGCTCGCGATCTTTGTTCTCCTGTGGAATGTTCGCACGAAAAAATGGCCGACCGGGTTCAAGTTTAGCCTGTATTTGATCATGATTGGCTTGGAGAGAGTGACCACGGAAATTTTTCGTAATACACCGAAAATTGTCTTTGGATTCACCATGGCGCAGCTTATCAGTTTTGTTTTGATTGTCGCAGGAGTAACCTGGATCGTTCTGTTAAGATCAAAACAAAAGGCTGCTGAACCACAAAAAGCCAAAGCGTCCTAAAGATGAAAAAGATTGACAGAGTTCTGAGAGAATTAAGCGATCTATACGAATTATTTAAGAAGATAAAGCAGTATAGATTCAAAAAATAATTGATACTTGTATAGAATCAATGAAATGAAGATTCGTGAAGAGATACGGCAGGGCTATGAGCACCAGTCCAAGTATCGGGTTTGAGGTCTTTGTCCCGAGGCGTCAGGACATGCCCTTGAGGCAGTCATCCTGTTATCAGGAGCGCCGTTACCTCCTTGTGACGTAGCCCTGCTTTGATATACGATTTAAGATTTACGATCTGCGATTTGCGATCTGAAAGACGACAATTTAATGGCTGTAAAACCAAAACTACAAAATAAAAAAATAACGTTCAGTATCGAAGGTATGCATTGTGCCGGCTGTGTGCACACAGTCGAAAAAAGTTTGCAGAGCGCTGCGGGCGTTGTCTCTGCATCGGTGAATTTAGCGACAGAGAAAGCGCTCGTCGAGTATCAATTCTAATCATCGAGTCTATTAACAGTTCTTTGACACTGGTCGTTCTTCCTTTAAGCGATTCATTGAGAGTATTGACTTTGTCAATACAATTATTTATCTTTGGGTCATGGATATTCTTTACAGGTATGGCGGTGATGAGTTCGTTTGGGATGAGAAAAAGGCGCATACAAATCATCAAAAGCATGGTATCACCTTCGAGGAAGCCTGCGAAACATTTTTTGACCCATTTTGCCAAGGTGGTGATGCTTCTGATAATTTTGAAGAACGG
>JBHHWX010000524.1:0-4324 GCA_046756745.1 bacterium
GTTCGCGGGTGAGTTTATTGATGGGGGAGCCGCCGCCAATTTTTGCGTAGTCAAGGCCGACTCTTTTCGAACGGGTCGAGGAAATGAGTTTGGATATCCAATGCCGGAAGATTCCTCTCAGCGGGATATCGATAATGGCCGGGTCCATAAATAAATGATAAAGAAACGGCTCGATATCCTCCGGACTGTCCGGCCCGCCTAAATTCATCAGCACCACTCCAATGGTATCGCCTGTTTCAGCTTTGACCGGCTCTGACGGGTAGTATCGGCCCGTTATCAAACGCTCGTCATATTGATAGTGCTTTAAGAATTCTCGCGGAGTCATGTTTTCGTGCCTTGTTTCTCTTTAGTGATTGACCGACTTAAAAACCTCTTCGCGAAGGCGTCCCCGCCGAGCTACTGGAATTCACAACCTTGAGGCTGTCACTGCGAGCGCTTTTCAGCGAAGCAGTCTCCCACGGTTATGCAGGAGATTGCTTCGTCCCGCAAAAAAACGCGGGACTCGCAATGACATCAAGAATCGAGTTTTCGTTCAGACACTATTTAAACCGTTCTTGAATAGAGTTGTCGGTTTTCTTTCTTTTGCGCCAAATAGCTGTCGAATGCCATGGCGATGTTTCGGATCAACAGGCGTCCCATGTCCGTTACCGCGAGCACGCCGTTCGGCGATTCGATGAGACCGTCTGCGGCAAACTCCTCTAACCTGGGCAAAGCATCTGCGAAATACCGGTCAAACGAAACGCTAAATTTATCTTCGATGTGCTGTTTGTCGAGCTCAAAGTCGCACATCAATTCCATAATCACATAACGTCGCAGGTGGTCATCCGGCGTCAAGTGATAACCCCGCTGTGTCGCCAGCTCCTGCTTGTCGATGGCGGCGTAGTAACCCGGAATCTCCCGGATATTTTGTGCATAGACGTCGTGCAGTTGACTTATGCTGGACATCCCGAGCCCATACAAATCGCAGCCCGATTGCGTGGAATACCCTTGAAAATTGCGAGTGAGGGATTTCTCGTAAAAAGCTCGAGTGAGCGAGTCGCCGCTCTTGGCGAAATGATCCATGCCGATGTAAACATACCCGACCGAGGTCAGCTTTTCGATTGTGGCTTTGAGAATGTTGAGTTTTTCCTGAGCTTTCGGCAGAGTGGTTTCATCGATAATGCGCTGATGTTTTTTCATCCAGGGCACGTGTGCATAATTAAAGATCGCCAGCCGGTCCGGAGAGATATCGATAATCTGATCGAGAGTCCTTCTGAACGAATCCTCGGTTTGAAACGGCAGACCGTAGATCAAATCGAGGTTGATGCTGTCGAAGCCGCGTTCGCGAAGACCCTGAAACACCGTGCGCGTCAACTGTTCCGGCTGCACCCGGTTGATGGCTTTCTGCACCCTGGGTTCAAAGTCCTGCACTCCCATGCTGGCGCGATTGAATCCAACGTCCCGCAAAGCATCCAGGTGGGCATCGGTCAGGCCTCTCGGGTCGATCTCCACGCCAATTTCAGCGTCCTGTTGAAACTCAAAATGCTCACGAATCGCTTCGCACAAGCGGCGAATCTGTTGCGGGCTTAAATAGGTCGGCGTGCCGCCCCCCCAATGCAACTGCGCCACTTTGCGCCCTTTCTTGATTTTTGAGCTGAGCAGCGCGATTTCTTTGCACAAATAATCGATGTATTGCTCGATGCGCTCACGGTTACGGGTGATGATCATGGTACAACCGCAGAAATAGCACAGGGTGTCACAAAAGGGCAGGTGAAAATACAAAGACAAGTCGGGTGAATCCGGTCTATCGTTGGTTCGGATAATTTCCCGATCTAATTCCTTGTGTCCGAATTCCGGGGTAAATTGCGGCGCAGTGGGATAGCTGGTATAACGGGGACCGGGCCGGTCGTATCTTTGGAACATCTCAAGATCGACAACCATCGGTTTGGATTTATTCTCGTTCATACAATCTTGCGCTTTCCTCTTTTACAAACTGTACCAAAGCTTTGGCATGTTCAACCGGCGTCTGGGGCAAAATACCGTGCCCCAAGTTGAAAATGTGTCCCGGGCCCGTGCCGGCCTTTTCCAGAACCGTGATCACTTCCGACTTGATCCGGTCAACAGGTGCAAACAGGGCGCATGGGTCTAAATTTCCCTGCAATGCCACTTTGTTCCCGACGCGTTTTCTGATCTCGGCCAGGTCTTCACGCCAAGAGATACTCAGAACATCTGCGCCAATACCGGCCAGCGCTTCCACGGAATGGCTGGCGTCTCGAGCGAAAACGATAATAGGCGCGCCTGTTTGCTTCACGCGTCTCACGATTTTTTCGATGTAGGGGAGTGAAAAAATGCGGTAATCGTCCGGAGTTAGAATTCCGGCCCAACTGTCAAAAATCTGAACCACATTCGCGCCGGCGTTAATTTGGCCGATCAGGAAATCAGCCGTTGCCACGGAGAGTTTTTTTAAAAGATTTTTAAGAAGCTCCGGGTTCGAGTACCGCAAGCTTTTGATCGCTGTAAAATTTTTCGAGCCCTGGCCTTCGATCATGTAGGCCGCTAAAGTCCAAGGCGCGCCGGCAAAGCCGATGACCGGCGCCCGGCCCGCCAGCTCTTTCTTGACCAGCTTAATCGCTTCAAAAACATAGACCAGCTTTTCATCGACATCCACCTGCTGCAATTCGGCGATGTCTTGTGCGCTGCGTAACGGTTTTTCAAAAACCGGTCCCCGGCCTTCAAAAAAATTTAAACTCATCCCCATGGCCTCGGGAATGACCAGAATATCGGAAAAAATGATCGCCGCATCCACCCCAAGAATATCCACCGGTTGCAGCGTCACTTCTGCCGCCAGCTCCGGCGTGCGGCACATCGTCAGAAAATCGGCTTTCGCGCGTACCTTTTGATATTCCGGTAAATAGCGCCCGGCCTGACGCATAATCCACACCGGCGTCCTGGGACACGTCTGCCGCCGGCAGGCTTGAATGAGCAGGTCGTTTTGTAAGGATTCGTTCAACTGTAGTACTCCGAAATAGCGGTGACGAAACTGGCAACGGTGGCTTGAGGAGGCAGAATGTCTACCGTGAAATCGTATTGTGCGATGGCGTCCGCGGTGACCCGGCCAATTGCGGCGAACGCGCACCCGCTGTTTTTCCAAGCAATGAGTTTTTCCCGGCCGCAGACACCGAGAAGATTTCGAAAGGTAGAAGGACTCGTAAACGTCAACAAGTCGACGCGTTGGCTTTTCATTTGTTCTGCGAGAGGGTTCTTTCCCGGAGCGTGCGTTTTGTAAACCGCGACTGCGTGCACTTGCGCCCCATAGCCGAGCAGCCCTTTTTCCACAATTTCTCGACCCTGCTGCGCTTTGGGATAAAGAAACCATTTTCCATTCACATCGAGGCTCCGAAACGACTCGACCAGTCCTTCGGCGCTAAAAGACTCCGGAACAAGCTCGGCCAGAACACCGGACGTCTGCAATTCAGCCCGGGTGCGCTCGCCCACCGCAGCGATTTTTTTGGTTCTTAAATCAGCGGCGCTTTTGCCGTTTTTTTCAAGTCGCTGGTGGAAGCGCCGAACCCCGTTTGCCGAGGTGTAAACCACCCAATCATACTCGTGCAAACGGGCGATAGCGTGGTCGCACGGCTGCCAGGAATCTGGCTCGCTGAATTCAATTGTCGGAAGGTGGATGACTTCGGCGCCGGCGTGTTTCAGGGTCGCTATTAATTCGCCGGCTTGTTCAGCCGCGCGGGTCACAACCACGGTTTTGCCGGTCAAGGGCTGTTTCATGAGTTGCCGGGTGATTTCTCGAGCAGCCGCTCTGCCAGCCTGGCAGCGAGATCCAGCGCTTGCTCAACGGGTCCTTCAAACTGCTTTTTAATAAAGGCGCTGCCGTCTTCCTCGGCACAAAATCCTTGTAAAACGACCTGGTCGCCGCGCACCTGGCAAAACGCCCCCATTGGCGTCTGGCAGCCACCGCCCATTTTGTGCAAGAATAGTCGTTCCGCGTTGACTGCGGTTTCGGTTTTTAAATCATTGAGCGGCGCGATGAGCTTTCTGGCTGCGCGATCATCCTCGCGAACCTGGATACTCAATGCGCCCTGGCCGACCGCGGGAATCATGATCTCGCAGCTCAAAAACTGTTGAATCCGGTCCAGCCAGCCCATGCGGGTCAGGCCGGCGGCGGCCAAAATAATTCCATCGAAATCCGGGCTTTGCGCTTTTTGCAAACGGGTGTTAATGTTGCCGCGCATATCGACCACATTCAAGTCCGGGCGAAAGTGCAGCAACTGTGCCTTTCGTCTGAAACTGCCGGTTCCGATATTCGCGCCCTCGGGCATGTCCTCGAGGTTTG
>JBHHWX010000525.1:0-4309 GCA_046756745.1 bacterium
GGAGATTGCTTCGGCAAAAAACGCCTCGCAATGACAGCTATGTTATTAGTTTTCGTTCAAACACTATGTAGAATTTTTCGCAAAAAACCGAGAAATTCGAGATCGCGCAGATTTTAAGGAGGAGACCATGCAAACATTTTCAGACTTAATCAAATTCGGTGTTTCTGCAGGCGTATCCGCACTGGTGGGTAAGCGCGTTCTGTACTGCTTGTGGGAGCTGACTTACAGATGCAATGCCAAATGTGAAATTTGCGATTACTGGCGCACTCCCAGCACCCCGGAAACGGAAATGAAATTAGCTAAAATTCAGGAGGGATTGCAAAAGGTTTACGCTTACGGCTGCCGGGCCGTCAATTTCACCGGCGGCGAACCGACGCTTCGGCCTGATTTGGAAAACATTATCCGGTATGCCTCCGGTCTGCGGATGTGGACGTCTATGGTGACAAACGGAAGTCGCTTAACCCGGGAAAGAGTAGGCGCCCTGAAAAAGGCGGGTTTGGATAACCTGCTCATCTCGTTGGATTCGATGACTCCTGCTTTGCACGACCGGCACAGAGGTATTGATGGATTGCATGCGAAGGTTATGGACTGCTTGCAATGGCTCAGCGCCGATTTTTTGACCGGACACCGAACCGGCGGTATTATGTGCGTTCTGACCAGGATGAATTTTCAGCACATTAGCGAAATTATCAAGTTTGCCGACGAACGCGGCGTTTTTGTGGTTATTCAGCCCTATCACGATAACAAAACGGGTAACAAGAGTTTTCACTCTGACATCAACGACAGCGACATCGATAGAATATTACGGACAAAAAACGAACGTAAAAATCTGTTGTGTTCGGAGAGTTATCTGAGAGGGTTTACGCGATTTTACCAAAACAATGGCCAGCCTCAATGCCATGCGGGACTGAAGCATTTCAGCATCGATCCTTACGGAAATCTGAGCCCGTGCGTTGACATGCC
The DNA here is from genome assembly GCA_046756745.1 of bacterium. GTDB lineage: Bacteria > Zhuqueibacterota > Zhuqueibacteria > Oceanimicrobiales > Oceanimicrobiaceae > JBHHWX01. The sequence continues at coordinate 964 of JBHHWX010000525.1, forward strand.
TCCTGCCGGACATCTTTTGAAAGACGATATTTCGGTGGTGCGCTCGACAGAAGCGCTGCAGGACGTGAACTCGTGCCAGGGTTGTTGGTACTCCTTTCGAGGTGAGTCGGACACAACCTTGTCCTATCAAGGCTGCCTTGAAAAACTACGTCTCGGGTTGTCGGTCATCGCAAAAAACAAAAAGCGCAAAAGGGCAGTAGAATCGTAACGCAAACGTCTCGTTTGGGAGAGCATCTCTTCTCTAACTAGCACAGTCGATTCTTTTTTCTTGACTTATTTGCGGGAATTTAACTTATTCTTATACCCATGGCCCAGGTAGCCTTCTCCGGCGCATGGTCGTCACGTTATTCAAAGAGTTAGACTCTTGGATACGGCGTAAGCTGCGCTGCTGCCATTGGAAGCAGTGGGGCCGCCGTGGTTACCGCGAACTCCGTCGTCGAGGTGTGAGCTGTGGTTTGGCGTGGAATACCGCCAAATCGGCTCACGGCCCCTGGCGTTTGAGTCGTAGCCCTGCACTTTCGATTGCGTTGCCTGGTCGTTACTTCGACGCTTTAGGGTTACCACGTTTATACGTTCCAACAACTTAACCAGCCGAACCGCCTTGGTACGTGATCCGTATGCCTGGTGGTGTGGGAGGAGCGGGGTCGCGAGGCCTCGCCCTATCCCGATTAGTAAGATTGAATCTTCATTAACAACCAACTCAAATAAAAGGGAGAAAAGGGTGAAAACATTCATACAAATCCTTATCGCGTGGGCGCTCATGCTCACACCGCTTTTTCCGCAAACCGCTGAATGGCAGCAAACAAACGGCCCGCTTGGCGGTGACGTCAATGCCGTGATTATGACCGACACAGGGACGCTCATCGCCGGAATACGTCTTGGCGGCTTGTTCCGTTCCACCGACGGCGGCCAGACCTGGTCTCATATCGAGGAAACATCACAGGCGCCGTTCCTGTTTAACGGTGTTTGGGATATGACAAAGAACTCCCAGGGACACCTGTTTGCGGCCACCAACGGGGGCGCCTACCGTTCGACCGATCACGGCGAAACCTGGACTGCGTTCCACGCCGGCTTGACCGAACGCTTCATTCGGGCGCTGGCGGTCAACTCTAGCGACGTAATTTTTGCCGGATCCAACAGCCAGGGCGTCTTTCGTTCCGACGACAACGGCGAAACCTGGACCGCTTTTAACAACGGCCTGACGGATTTGCGGGTTAAGGCGCTGGCGATAACGCCGGGTGGCGATGTCCTCACCGGCACCCAAAACGGGCTTTTTATTTCCAGCGACAACGGCGACAATTGGGCAGAAATCAGCAACGGACTGAACAACACCTGGATTCTGTCTCTTCTGCCGGTTTCAGAAGACACCCTGTTGGCCGGCACCTTTAACGGTGCGTATCTTACTACCGACCATGGAGCCAACTGGAGCAGTGGTGGTGTGGTCTTTGGTTCGATTTACTCATTAGCCCGCCAGTTACCCGCCACGCTTTATGCCGGCGACGGCCAATTTTTCTTTCGTTCCACAGATAATGGCGTCACCTGGTCGCCAGCCATAAGTGACCAGCTCGTATTTGCCTCCTTTGTTGATTTATATGTCACGCCTTCCGCAGGATTGATTGCTGCGACGGCCAATCATGGAATTGTGCAATCTTCCGATGGTGGCGCCACGTGGCAGCATACTAATGCGGGACTTACGGCAGCCGACGTTGTCACCATGACCGCCTCCTCGTCTGGTGATATTTTTGCCGGTACCTTCGAGGGCATTTACCGGACATCTGACGGCGGGGATACTTGGAAATGGCTTGTGAATCCCGATATTGGCGTGAACGTGCGGGCGATTGAAATCAGCAGCACAGGGCGGTTGTTCGCCAGCATTAATGGAATCTTTGCCCTGTCTGACGATAACGGCGATACTTGGACGCTTGCCGACAGCAGTTTGAGCGAGCCCTTTGCCGAGTCCATCGCCTTCGGCAACGGCGACGATGTTTACGTCGGCTTCTACGAAAAGATTTTCAAATCTACTGATGGCGGGGGTACCTGGAGCGCTCTGCCCTTCACCTTCCCGCAGACGTCGGTTCAGGAATTGGCAGTAGCGGCGGGAGGTACGGTGTTCGCAGGCACAAGAAGTATGGGTGTGTTTCGTTCCAGCGATGGCGGCGTTTCCTGGCAACAAATCAACAACGGCCTCGGTCAGAATTTCGATATGACGGCGTTTTTATTTTTGCCAAACGGCGATGTGCTCGTATCGGGCTTCGATGGCGTATTCCGTTCGAGCGACAGCGGCGACACCTGGGAACAGCACGGTGCTGTGCCACGATTGGGCGTTGAGGACCTGGCTCGCGACTCGGCAGGCAATCTTTATATCGCTATGAGGGGCAGCGGTGTGGCCGTGTCCGAAGACGATGGCGCCACCTGGACAAGCATCAACAGCGGATTGTGGCACAAAGACGCTAGAGTGCTACTGATTGATGACGCAGATAATATTTATGTCGGCACCAGGGGAGGCAGCGTGTTCAAGGCACAATTTTCCCCAACCTCGGTTGAACAGACACCGGGCGAGCTGCCGGAGACATTTGTGCTGGAACAAAATTTTCCGAATCCATTCAACCCGGAGACCCGCCTCCGCTACCGGCTTGCATCGGCTGGCGACGTTACTTTGGCGGTTTACAACCAGCTAGGCCAGCTTGTGCGCACGTTGGTGAAGGGACGCCAGCTTGCAGGCGAGCACTCGATTACCTGGGATGCGCGGGACTCATCCGGTAAACCGGTGGCGAGCGGAGTATACCTGTACCTGCTGTCTACTGGCGAGTTCACGCAAAGTCGCGAGATGGCGCTGATAAGATAAGCAGGAAGATAAACGGGTCATAACAGTGCCAGTGCATTTTTTTGGGTTTTGTTTATTTTAAAATGGACTGGAAATATAGAGATAAGAGGAGCGGGGTCGCGAGGCCTCGCCCTATCCCGATGTGCTGCGGGCAAGCTGAATGTTATAGATCAAGTGGTAAGAAATCAAAATGTCAAATCAAATTCTGTTTGGAGAAGTAACAAACTTTAAGAAATGACCTATAGGAGCAAAAGCTGTCATGCCTGAGGGCAAGTTGGAAGATTATTGCTTGAATCCATTTCATCCTGATGGAAAAAATAAAGCTAAAGTATTTGGGAAAGCACTTGGAATTACTCAAGAAAATAGTGTGAAGCTGAAGAAGTTAGTTTTGCAATCCGCTGAATCAGGTGAAGTAACGAAAGAACAAGAAAATAATTTTGGGAAAATATAATGGCAGCTACATGTCTGTGTAGCCGACGCCTAAGCTCCGGCGCAATTTTTGAGTTTTGGTGGGTGGCAAAG
>JBHHWX010000526.1:0-4301 GCA_046756745.1 bacterium
GCAAGTAAAAACAAACAACTTCTTTGCCACTTGCCACTTGCCACTTGCCACTTGCTACTTGCTACTTGCTCCCGTAATGGATAGCAATCCCCCCGAACAGATACTTCTTAAATGCAACATCGACAAACCCGGCCTGAATGAGCCTGTCTTTGAATTCAGCCGGCGTCAAAAAAGTCATGGTGGTTTGATGCAAATAGTTAAAGGGTTCACTCTCGCCTGTGGTGAATCTCCCGATGAGCGGCATGATGGTTTTCATGTGCAGGTTAAAGACAAACCGCAATATCGGGTTGGCGGGCCGGCTCAATTCCAAGATGGCAAACCGGCCGCCAGGCTTGAGCACGCGCGTCATTTCCAGCAGGACCTCGTCCAGGAAGTGAAAGACATTGCGCATGGCGAACCCGCTGACGATGCCGTCGAAGGACTGGTTTTTAAACGGCAGGAGATTCGCCGAGCCTTGCTCGATGGCGATCTTTCCCGCGAAACTGTTTTGGCCGGCCAGTTTGGCTTTTGCCAACGCAAGCATCTCAAACGAGATGTCGAAAACGTGCACTTCGGACGCGGCTGAAGCGGCGGCACACCGCGCCAAGTCGCCGGTTCCGGCGGCTAAGTCGAGAATCCGGCCGGCGGCGCGTTCTTGCAGAAAGGCAATGGTGTGGCGGCGCCAGCTTTCGTCGCGAAACAAGCTCACCCAACGGTTGAAGCGGTCGTACTTCGGCGCCAAGCTATCGAAGAGTTTTGCGACGTACTGCTGTCTCTCTGAAGTTTGAAAGGACTCTGATTTGAGGTCGGAGAAATTCTCGGGCATGGCTTTCTTACTCATATCTTTTACCGTAGCACACGTTCTCAGATTTCTCACCCGACAAAAAACGTCGGGATTCGAAATGACATCCCAGGCTTTCAAAACTCAACTCAAGGCGCCATAATCCAATCACCACCCTAATAGCAAACCCTTATAAAGGGATGATAGCACATTCATGATTTATTAAGGATAGAGGCTTGACCGAAAAGTCCAAACTCACTTGCACGAAGGCGTTTCGCCGAGGGATTCTCAGCACAGATTTAGGGTAGAAAACGCTCGGCGGGGACGCCTTCGCTAAGAAAATATACTTTTCGGCCAAGCCTTTTGTAGAGATTGTTTGTTGGAAATAATTTGAATTTAAAACCATTGCAAATCAAAATGATAATTATTCTGCCATTTAGCGTAATGGTCAGAAATCATTTTTAAGAGAACTACATTTGTTTATTTAAGAGGCCAGCCAGATCGCGCAACTCTTGCATCAGGTCATCGAATTCCGGTAAGTCTAACGACTGGTGACCGTCCGACAAAGCCTCTTCCGGGGTCGGGTGGACTTCAACCATCAGACCGTCGGCGCCGGCGGCCATCGCGGCTTTGCTCGCAGATCGAACAAAACTTCGGTGTCCTGTGCTGTGAGAGGGATCGACGATGATCGGCAAGTGGGAGAGCTCCTTGATAGCCGGCACGGCTAAAATGTCCAGAGTATTTCTCGTGTAAGTTTCGAACGTCCGGATGCCGCGTTCGCACAGGATGACCTGTTCGTTGCCTTCGGCGAGGATGTATTCGGCCGCCAGCAGGAACTCCTCGTAAGTCGCGCTCATGTTACGCTTCAGGATGACTGGTAAGCCTGCTTTGCCCACTTCTTTGAGCAAATCAAAATTATCCATATTGCGCGAACCGATTCGGAGAAGATCGGCCTGCTTGGCCAAAAGCTCGATATGTGCCGTTGCCAAAACTTCGGTCTCGATCAACAAATCCGTTTCCTGCTTGATCAGCTTGAAAAACTCGATCCCCTCGACGCCTACTCCTTGAAACGAGTAAGGCGAGGTTCGCGGCTTGAACAGCGATCCCCGGTAGATTTTCGCCCCGGCCTTCTCGACGCTTCTCGCGGTCGCCAGCGCTTGCTCCGTGCTCTCCAACGAGCACGGGCCGGCGACAACTGTAAAAAAACCTTCGCCGATGGTGACGTCTTTAATTCGAATCCGGCTGTTCTGGTTGGGTTCAGTCTTTCTAACTTCCGCTTTTTCTAATCTCTCCATCCGAGAATTTGTGTGTTGATTTCTAAATAATTTATGACTATGTTTTTGAAAGAATTAATGCAGTCTTAAAATAGAAAATATTCGTTTTTTGTCAATAAATTTCTGGCAATAATTACCCGGAAGTATTTTTTTTATTGTGCGTTCATTGAGCGAGAGTTTGCTTGTAACGGAGCGTATTTGTATGAAAAGTTTATTCGGCAATAGAGTCAAAAAAGATTCTGTGATTTCAGATGTGGGAATGACGATGTCTGAGTTGTTTTCCAGATTTCCGGAAATTCCCAAAGATTTACAGAGGGAGCCGCTGCTGGAAGCGTTTGCGGCGACCTTCGGCGATCTGCTCCGGGTAGCTCAAGACCCGAGCGCTTGCTCACAACAGCATTCCGCCGGCAACCATTATTATCTCAAACTCATCAGCCCGATGAAAATTTTAATGTACGGACTTTCCACCAAAGAGAAAGTTTTGCAGCAGCTTCAAGAATTGCTCGATAAGCACGCTGCCGATCCGGATGGTTTTGCGGTAAGCCTGCTGCCGGAAGATACAGCAGAGCGAGACGTGAGGGGGCCGGGGTGCGTATGATTTATTTTTTGCACAAAAATGCAAACTTTTTACAAGGTCAAGGATTATGAGCGCGGAACGGTAATCAGTCTGTTACGGGTTGTGCGGGTGCTGGTCAGGAATGGGTAATCCGTTGGGTGTTCACGCTTCAGCGTGTTTATGAGCAGCCCCTGTTCGAGAACTGATTTATTGAGGGTGTAGAATTGTTTACCAGTTGAAGGAAGAATATTTGGAGATAGTAACGGTGATTCATGGTAGCAGGCTTTTGAAACGATGATGTCCCTATCAAACAGGACGGGAGCTTGCACGACCGAATCGATCTCACGGGGTAAGTTTCAAAAAGTTTAATTTAGGGTTTGCAACCAATCATGGAAAGCAAGCCAGAGGCATGAGGATTTCTTTTTCAAGGAAGTCAAAAACCTGCCATGAATCCAACCTGTTATTTATTGTTTTATTACTGGAGCTTTAATCCTTTTGCACCCGGGAGGAAGTGCGCTACACGCGATCGTGGTTTATGAAGCCCTCTGGGCCATCCGTTCAGATCCGTTAAATCCGTATCATCTGCGTTCCATATATGTTTCCTACATACTGTGTCTCAAATTCTTGACTTTTCTGTTTAAACTTCTAAATTCTGTTTTAAACCACTTCAAATTGGAGTATCAGATGATTTCAATCACCAATCGCAATTTCTATATTTGGAATGCCCTGCTCACGATTTCAGCGCTGTCGTTCCTGATTTGGTTGATCTATTTTCGCGAAGTCGCCGGCGATATCAATATGGCCGTTACAAAACTGCCGGCTATAAACGCGGCTTTGAATGCCACCAGCGCTGCGCTTCTGATCGCAGGTTTTTGGGCGATCAAAAACCGCCGCGAATTTTTACACAAGAATTTGATGCTGACGGCCAGCATCGTTTCCATTCTGTTTCTTGTGAGTTACGTTTTTTACCACAGTCAGCAGGGCGATACCACGTTTTTGGGGGAGGGGTGGATTCGACCGGTTTACTTCTTTATCTTGATTACTCACATCGTGTTGTCGATGGTCGTGCTGCCGGCGATTCTGTCCACGATTTTTTTCGGTTTAACGGACAAGCGGGCCACCCATCGTAAAATTGCGAAATTTACTTTTCCGGTTTGGCTTTATGTCTCGGTTACCGGGGTCGCCATTTTTTTCCTGCTACGGAACTATTCGTAACGCGGTTGAACCGCACGTGAAACCAACTCAAATCAGGATAAAACAATGTAAGTCAATATTGATTGATGCTACAGGATTATTGGGTTGATGGATGAATGGATTTTTGTGAAAGGTCATTCTACTTGATGCAGAACTCCAATAATCCATCGCTCCTCGCTCACAATCCTTGATTCTTAGAAAAGTTTGCAATTTTGAGTAAGACTTGTACTGAAATGATAATATCATAAATGAACGAAACGAGGCGCCGATGAAAAAGATTTTTTTTACCCTGCACGTTTCTCTCATTGCAATTTTAACCTTAACCACCGATCCCTCCTTCGCTCAAACTTCTGCTGAAAGTAGTAACTCAAACAGAGTTAAACCGTACTCGGACATCGCCCGAAAAATCATCGAGACGGCTTTGAGCGAACGGCAGGCCTATTCCATGCTGCGCCAGTTGACCCACGATGTCGGGCCGCGGCTGAGTGGTTCGTCGAATGCCGCCGCGGCTGTGGAA
>JBHHWX010000527.1:0-4239 GCA_046756745.1 bacterium
TCAGCGTTACGATGGCGCCGGTGACCATGGAGGGGTTGTAGCTCTCGATGTAGTAGATGGCCTCGGGAAGCAGGTCGAGCATGTCCTGGACCGTGAAGGTCTGCACGATGTGCTCGATATCCTGCTCACGCAGTCTGTTTTGCTTTTTATCCGAAGCATATTCCCGGCTGGCGTCGATAAACAGTACGCTGGTGTTGTCGCCTTTGCCGCGGTTGAACACGAGAATCGCGGCCGGAATGCCGGTGCCGAAAAACAGGTTGGCCGGCAGGCCGACCACGGCTTCCAGCAAGTTTTCCTCAATGGTTTTCTGGCGGATTTTCCCCTCCGAGCTGCCGCGGAACAGCACGCCGTGCGGCACCACCACCCCCACTTTGCCCTTGCCCTGGTAGGTGGTTTCGAGCATGTGCGTGATAAAGGCCCAGTCGCCTTTACTCTTCGGCGGCACGCCGCGCCAGAAGCGGTTGTAGGGGTCGGCAGCGGCGACATCCGCGCCCCACTTATCCAGCGAGAACGGCGGATTGGCGACCACGGTGTCGAACTTCATCAACTGGTCGCCTTCCTTCAATTTGGGATTGCGGATAGTGTCGCCCCAGCGGATGGCAGCGTTGTCGATGCCGTGTAGAAACATGTTCATCACCGCCAGCGCCCAGGTGCTGCCGTTGCTTTCCTGGCCGTACAGAGCAAAATTATCCGAGCCCACCTCCCGGGCCGCTTTGATCAGCAACGAGCCCGAACCGCAAGTCGGATCACCGATGCGCGCCCCGGGCTTTGATTTTGTGAGTTTGGCAATCAACGTGGAGACCTCTGACGGTGTATAAAATTCGCCGGCCTTTTTGCCGGCATCGGAGGCAAAATGTGCGATCAGGAATTCGTAGGCATCGCCGATAATGTCATTCCCGGCCAGGTGTGACGGCCGGAGGTCCAGCTTGGGATCGCTGAAGTCGATCAACAGATGTTTCAAGCGGGCATTCTTGTCTTTCGCATCGCCGAGGTTGCTCGAATTGAAATCGATGTTGCGGAAAATGCCGCTGCCGTCTTCGCCGCCCAATTTATCACGATTGGCTTCTTCCAAACCCTCAAGCGCGATATTGATCAATTCACCGATATTGGCTTCGTTACGGTGTTGGAATAAATAATCGAACGTGCAATGAGGCGGCACCACAAAACGCTCATGCCGCATGGCGCGCTCAGCCCGCTCTTCATTGCCACCATATTTCTTCAGATGCTGCTCCCGCTTGTCTTTCCAAACTTCACTCACATATTTGACGAACAGCATGGTGAGAATGTAGTCCTTGTACTGCGCCGGATCGATCACGCCGCGGAAGGTATCGCAAGCCTTCCAAACGATGTTATTAATGTCTTGTTGCGTCATTGGCATAGTGCTCTTCCTTATTCTATTGAACTTACCTTGCTGTCCACTTTCGCATGATCTCCTGATAGAGAAGTTCTTTTTTAGTTAAAAGGGTTTGGGTTATGTTTTTTTCTTTCTGCCAAAGGGCATGGAATGCCAAAATACGTTTTTGTTCCGCGGGTTTCGGAATCGGGATCTCGAGTCTGCCCAGATCCAGCATTGAAACCGACGGCAGCGAACTGCCTTTGGCATTGGCCCGAAAAAAAACCTGAGCTTGAGGCTGGTTGAAAAACCAGTGCAAGTATTCCGGCAGAACAACTTGCCGATTTTTTTTGTGTATCTTGATCACAAAAAACGTCGATGAAGCGATTGAATCTCCTAAACGCTCCTCATAAAGAAATGCAAAATTTCTCACCCCTTTTGCGGCGAATAGAATATCGTTATTTTTCAATATATGTTTCTCGAGCCTGCTGTCATATTTAAGATCCCTGGGAAGATTGCTCACGATTTCCCCGTTGCCGTTGAAATGCTTGGCTTGTAAATAAATGATATCGCCGTATAAATCCGGTTTTCGATACACGCCGGTTTGAATGGTGGCAATTTCTTGTAATTGTAATGTCGTTTTCATAGGACTATAGTAAATATCACAGTACCACGATTACAAATATAGCAAGCCCAAACGTGGTTGTCAAGATAAAATTACTTAAGTAGAAATTCTACAAAATATTAGGTGGAGTTTGTAGTGGTGAACATTTTTTAGATTTTGGATGAACTCAGGAAGGGAACAGACGAATGAACTCCCCAGCACTTCACTCCCGATATTTGCCGACTACTTCTCCGGCCAGAGCCTCTCGAGTTTTTCCACCTCTGGACGAGTCAGAGATAAATATCCGTCTGTCGGCAACGAGTCGTAGTCTTCGTAGGTAAACCCCCGGCCGTTGGCAGCATTTTTGGCGGCAGGCTCGATCTGGGTGCCTTCGTGCCATTCGTTGAACGTGGTGATCGTGATCATCAGGGGCTGCACTCCGGTCTGCAAAGCAGCTTGCCATTGCGTCTGGTAGGTCGTTCCGCCGTTGCGGGGGAGAATGACCGGCTGCTCGCCCGGGCCGGCATTACGGCGGACTAAAAAACCGGGCAGCACACTCGGGACGTACAAGGCGTCGGAGGGTAGGGAATGGGCCCAGGAGAAATCGGGGTTGATGTCCAGTGTGGCGTAATTATAGAGTCCATCGAAATGCCCTTTGTCGATGAACGTTGCGTCGGTCACGTCGTAGAAAACCAGCGCGCCGCCGGGGAGCGCATGGATCGTGTCGATGGCCGCCTGCCAGTAACCCGGGTCTTCCGCCGCCGGTGTTTCTCCGGGTTCCAAGCCGATGCCGCCCCACATGAAGAACAGCCCCTTCGAACGATCGTCCGGGCTCCAACGACTGGCTGTATTCGTACGATAAAACGCCGGGTGGTTTCCGTAGCTCGAATACAGGTACTTGATGTCGGCAACAAGCTCATTAGCGCCCCGACCACCATAGGGTTCGAGAAGGAAAGAAACTTTAATTTTGTATCGCACCGCCACTTTCAGCAGCGTCGGAATCGTTCTGTCGGTGTAATCTCCCTGCCCCCACCACGAGCACATAATGACGCCGACTCTGGCCTTGCGCAGCCATTTGAAATGCTGCGCGATAACGCTCGTGTCGACTGAGCTGTACGCGCCGAGGACAGGATAATAATCGCTGTCGATATCCAGAGGCGGCTGATATCTGGTTCCGCCTTCCCAATGCCCCCAGTGGCCGTCCACTTCCGGCGTTTCGTACCACGGATAGTAAAACACGCCCACCCGGTAGGAAGGCTCTTCTAAATCGTCCGGCGAGGAGGCCAGAGGGTTTTCTTCCTGACATCCAATTAACGCTAAATTGACAAACAGGGCAGCGAACAGACCCGCAGCGGCGGGAAATCTCAAATTCATACGACTAAGCCTCAATCGGTGAAGGTTCGGATTTTGAATTCATTCCATACGAACGTAACTATCTAGCGAAGCTTTGCCTCAACGTCTCTCAAGTAATTCTCATGTTATTTGAAGTTAAATTCATCTTTACATCCAAGGCATAGCAAACTTTTAGAAATGTTTTTATATTGAAGTTTAGTCCTTTTTCAATCTTTGAAAGTTGTTGTTGTGTAATTTTTGCTCTGTTGGCGAGTTGAGATTGAGTGAGACCTGCTCTCTTTCTCTCCTCAAAAATTCTACTTGATAATTGAAGTAATAATTTCTCTTCCTCATAGAGTTCTTTAAATTCTTTATCTTTGAGCTTGTTATTTAAATGGTCATTAAATGTCCTCATAGTGCTACTCCTTTGAAAACCTTTTCAGAAAATCATCACGATATTTCTTGGCTTTTATTATTTCTGCTTTTGGAACCTTATCCGTGCTTTTTATGAAAGCATGCGTTAATACAATTAAATTACGGAAACAGAAAAAATATAATATCCTTGTTTGTTCTCCTGATAATTTAACGCGTAATTCATGTATTCCTTCTTCCAATAAATCCGCATAAGGCCTTGTTAAGTTGGCCCCTTATCTTGTAATAAAGAAACATAACTTAAGACTTTCGCTTGATTTCGTTTCTTTCGCGAATCGATGAATTCCATAATTGGACATTTACCATCTTCAGTCTCATAATAGATGACTTCCCAATCTACTTTGTTCATGCTACAATATACATCATATATGATGTATTAGCAACAAGATTTATTATATTCATAAACATTTTCACTACACTTTGATACCGCGTTAAACCCTAAGCCGGACGAGCCGGAACCAAAAAAGAAAATAAATGAACCCACTGATTGAAAAATCCCACGGATAATTCTTTGGTGACTTCATACGTTGATTTGTTA
>JBHHWX010000528.1:0-4238 GCA_046756745.1 bacterium
TCTTCATACGGTCCAAAACCAAAAACCCGCAGCGGGACAACAATAACCTTGCCGCCGTTTTCGCTTTCTTGCCGGATAAATTCCCGAATTCGCTTTTCCGCTTGTTTTCGTTTTTCCGGCCAATCTTCACGCAATGTTTCCACTCGGACCTCTCTAAACTCTCCTGCCGCAGAAACCTTGCGGGCGATATGGTTCATCCGTTCAAGTACGGATGTGTTTTCTGAGTCTCTACCCGCACCGTGCGCCAGAATGAGCGCCGATTTTGTTCCGGGCGATGTGCTTAACTCGAGGACGCGTTGAACCATAATATCGCCGGTGATGTCGGAATCGATCAAACCATTTTGATTGATGACGACAGAGGAGCGCAGATTAAGCATGTCCGGGACATCCTTGACGTTATGATTCGTGTTGTTGTTATCGGTTTCCTTCGCGGCCAGGTGATGAAGATGGGCAAACATTTTCGGGGGATCGGACCGTCTGCCGAAGAAATACTCAGTCGCATGCAGAAAGGATTTTCCGGAGATAAACAGCCGCACCACTGCGATTTTGTTGACCCCCCGACTCTCTAATTGCAAAACAGCCTTTTGCAAGGAGTCTGGATGAGCCATCCCAAAAGCCACTTCCGCGGTGCAGTGTCCTTGCAGAGGCTTCACCGCTTCTAAAACGGCCTGATTCCACTCGCCGCGTCCGCCGTGCGCCATGACGAGAATTCCAACTGCTCCGGCGCCTGCCTTTGACACGCTCTGACTCAAAAGCTGGTCAAACCGAATGCCAAGCGAGAGCACAATCAATAAAATGACTGTCACGGAATTTGTCTTTTCATGTTGAAGCTGAAAGAAACCGTTCATACATATTCCTCCTACTTATTCTTAAATTAAATTAATTAACTTCGAAAACTCAGAGAAAAGCTCAAGCACCCGTCCCCGGGTGCGTTTGGTAATTTTAAAAAACAATCACTTATGACGCCCCGAGGACGGGGCGTCGAGCGCAAGTAAGACTTTTCGGTCAATCACTACTTACTTAGTCTTCTTCAACCATCAAGCAGTTGGTCTCACAGATTGGACAGTTTTCCGCCAGCCCCTCACACTTACCCTCAGACTGCCAATAGGCCTTCAAGACGGATTCCGCCTTTTCACTGTCCGAAGTCAAAAATCTCAAAAAACTCAACAGCCTCTCTCCCGCTTCCCGGCTGAGTAAATGTTCTATCTTACAGGCATCTATCTCAGCTTGTTCTGGGTTGACCCTCAGCACATCCTTGAGAAATTTTATTAACAGCAACCTGTTTGATTTAACACCCTGATTAACTTTCTTCCCTTTCGGAGACAATCGAAGAAACTTATTGAGATCCTCTTCAACATACCCTCTCTGCTTTAATGTCTTCAGAGTGGTAGAAGCGCTGCTGCGGCTAATTCCAAGTCTTTTGGCAACGTCTGTGACGCGCGCATACCCATTTGTTTCAATGAGTTCTGAAATGGTCATGATGTGATGCGCGGCGCTGTGAGTTATTATATTCGATTCAAAAGCTCTCCAAACATCCATGGTTAAATTTGACTCTTAGATTAGTGCGATCCCCTTGCCTTAAAAAAAGAAGTTGAGGATATGATTTGTTAGCCTACCATAACGAGTGTCGTCTAATATAAACAATAAGCCCCTTTTTGTCAAGTAAATATTTTTATCCAGCTAAGAAATATTTTGCTTCATAAAGAAATGATGATTAATTTTGCGGCGTAGTTATTTTATATTTTATACAATAGTTAGGAGAGCATTGAATGTCACGGAACAGAAGTTCACTTGACACCATTCATATTTCAGCTATTGAAGTCGATTGTATCGTGGGCATCTACCCCGAAGAGCGCAAGAAGAAGCAGCCCCTGGTTGTTGATGTAAAACTCGGTCTGGATTTTTCACAGGTGGTGAAAACAGGAGAGCTTAGAGCGTCCTGTAATTACGACCGCATCACCGATGAGATCATCACACTTCTCGAGTTTAGGGAATATCTTTTGCTCGAAGTCGCGGCTGAAGAGTTGGCCGCTTTGCTGCTTGGTTTGTATGAAACCGTTACAACGCTCACCATTCATATCCGCAAGCCCCTGGCTTTGAAAGGCCGGGCGCAGTATGCGGCTGTCGAAATTCAGCGCAATAAAAAAGAGCATCCACCCCGTCACCGTGAAACAATATTCGGTTCCTTGGAAACGTTGATTGAAACCCAGGAAGCCGGACTCTATGTCGTGCATATGTTAGCTGGCCAAGCCATTCCCCCGCATTACCACAAAACCACCCGAGAGCTAGAATGGCTCATAGAGGGAGAACTGCTGTGTAACGGCAATCCATTTACAAATTTCTCACCGAAGATCTGGCGCCCGGAGCAACTACACGGTTATGAAAATAAAAGTGATTCCCCCGCGACTCTGTTTCGGTGTACATGCCCACCGTTGCTTTCCGAGGATGAGATCTTTATTGCAGCCAACGCTTAAAAGGATAGCAAAGCAAGCGATAGACCTTCAGCCAGACAGGAAGTTGAGCAATTGCATCCCGAGGCACCCGGATGCTTTTAGGGTCGCGACGACACTCTGCAAAGAAGCGTTGTATGACTGCGACGATGCTGTGATCTTCGGTAACCAGCATAGCCTCGGCGAGCCGATCGTGTGCGGCATACTCAAAATTATAACTGCCGAGCCAAACCCATTTATCGTCGATCAGAACAAACTTTGTATGTTGTCCGTCAATGTGCTCATAAATTTTCACACCGGCATCGAGCAAACGCGGATACCCAAGAGAGGCGACAACCCAGGCGACCTTAGTCACCTCTAACGCATCGCGGTGAGAGTGGTATATCTCAACATGCACACCCCGTTGCGCTGCCTTTTCAATCGCCTGGAAGAGACCGGGCTCGGGTTTGTAATAGAAACTCGACAGCAGAATGCTTTTTCGCGCGCTATTGATAACGTTGACTAAGTTAGTGGTCAATGGGTTAGGATGTCTTTGTCTTATGGGGCTCAATGGGGAAGGATCATCACAAGGATTATATGAAATGTAACGGCATCGAACGATCTGTGAACCGGGCTGTCGATCTGCTAGAGAGAACCGGGAGAGATAGGAGATGTGAGAATCGTCAGGGTCGCCAATTAACTTCAGCAATTCTGCAAGCAGAGTCACAGTGACCGGCCCTCGTAATGAAACGGCAAATTCCATCCACTTCTCGTAAGATAGTCTGGAAATATTGCCGCTGCTAAACAAAGCCTCACCGGAATCGGACACTTGGATTTTGATGTGATAGCCGGAACCGAGCACTCTTTGCAGCGGTTTCCCGGGCCGGTATATAATCACCCTTGCGCTGGCATTTTGCAAGGCTAATAAGCGGGCTCGCAGCTCAGCCCTCTGTGCTGTGCTCATCAGTGTGGCCGCTAATTTTTGCCCAAACGAATCGATGATCAAAGTCACGCTCACTCCCCGTTTTAAAGCGGACATCAATTCTGCAAGAAATTCGAGTCCGTACTTATCGAGCTCATAATAGAAAGTAGAGATGTAAAGAAACCGCGATGAGTCGCGGATCATCCTGAGTCTCCGTTGCCACTCAGTCTGTCGATCTATCAAGAGTTCAAAATCGGTGGCAAAAGTCTGTTCGTTTGTTGCGGTTTTAGCGGACACAGCTTTGCGCAAGTAAGGGGGAAGCGAGAACAGCTATTCTCTCCTGAAGGTGTGAGTCGCTCTCTGATAATTCACCGGCATTTTGTTCGAGCAAGGTACGCATTCAAGAAATATAAGTCAAGCCTTAGTGAACGGCTTGAGGTTTCACTTCAGTTCAGTCTGAACAGGAAAAACAGTAAATTAATATTTTCACAAAAGGTTCCAACGGGGCAAACCAACAAGGTTTTTATCTCCAACGGATAGAAAAGCTCAGCGGATTTCTTTGAAATATAAGCAGTTGGGTTCTTTCAAAGGCCTGCCTGTTGGCAGACAGGCAAAACGATTTTGGGCAAAACCATTTACCCCGTGAGATTAAGGATGAGATACCTTCCAAACTCGTTTGTCTCTCTCATTGTCTCATGGGGTAAAAAAACGTCATTTCCCATCAGGTCAAATGGTCTCCTCGCTCTTACTCGTTTTTGGAGTATGAGTATGATACATTCCAGTATTGATATCAACTCTAAATCGCATAGCTAACTAAACATATTTCTTCGATTTACCGATGATTAGCTTAGTTAGTGTCTGAACGAAAACTCGTTCAGAGCTGTCAT
>JBHHWX010000529.1:0-4222 GCA_046756745.1 bacterium
GACAAGTCGGTCATCTCCAGGCATATCCGTAACGTCTTTGACGAGGGTGAGCTGGAGCGCGAACGAACTGTTGCAAAATATGCAACAGTTCAACGGGAAGGCAAGCGTGAAGTGAGTCGCGAGGTCGAGTACTTCAACCTCGATGTCATTATCTCCGTGGGGTACCGCGTGAAATCACACCGCGGAACCCAGTTTCGTATCTGGGCAACGCAGCGGCTGCGAGAATACATCATCAAAGGGTTTGCGCTGGACGACGAGCGTCTGAAGCAGGCCGGCGGCGGCAACTACTTCGATGAACTGCTGGCCCGCATCCGGGATATTCGCTCGTCAGAGAAAGTGTTTTGGCGCAAAGTGCTCGACATCTATGCCACCAGCATCGACTACGATCCCGACGTGGAAATGTCACAACAGTTCTTCGCCGCAGTGCAAAACAAGATGCATTGGGCGGCACACGGACATACCGCGGCAGAAATCATCGCCGAGCGGAATCTCCACGAACTCTGTGCTGAAAAGCCCTCGGCGAGACGCCTTCGCGCAAGTGAGTTAAAGCTCTTCTCTATTTTCCGGGCGGATTTCTACTGAGGTCGATCTGTGACCAGATCGGGATGCTCACGACGAAATGTTTCGGCGATGTGGCAGTTCCAACATACCGGAAGATGTGTCTCGAAAACTTCCGGCAAGGTTTCCACCGGAACTTCTTGCCATTCAACGGTTTTGCATTCGGCGTTTAAAAGCACGGGCTTGTGGTCGTGCCAAAAAATATCGCCGAACTCTTTATGACAGTAAACACATTTCTTGTTGCGATACCAATCTGTCAAGAGGATTCTAACCAAACAGCTTTCCGGCGAGGCTTCTACCTGCTGTAAACACTCTTGACCGCAATTTTCTCGCTCCGGCCAGCGTGTGCACTCTTTTAAACGCAGTTGCGGCGCCCTTGCCGTTGTGGTCCTGGCAGCAAAAGCCGCATCGACAGCAACTCCGGCAGGTTTTTGGTTTTCAGGACATGTCACCAGCATTGTGCCACGAAACCTCAAAAAAACTTTTAGTCGCTTATATAACGCCACAGACAGCGCAATGAGGACGGCAACTCCTACGGTAACATATAATGCCGTAGCCATGTAAAACCACCTCCATTCTATTTAGCAACGTCGTAAAACCTATTCAATACAAAAAAAGGATCCGGGGACTTTTCTTCAAGAACCATTTCTGTCACCATTTCTCCAACAGCAGGGCCGTGCTTAAAACCATGACCCGAACCGCCGCCTACGAACCACAGGTTCTCGGCATGGGGATGATGGTCGAGGATAAAGTGTTGATCCGGGGTGTTTTCATACACACAGGCACGAGCCTCGAGCAGCGGCGCGCCTTTGAGGCCCGGAAAACGAAACTCAAAATACTCACGTGCAATTTTAAAACCCTCGTGCGAAGGTTTTCTCTCATCGGAAGTGGGATCGATTGGACCGCCGCGGGTATCATCCGCGATTTTGAATCCTCTGCGTCCGTCCGCTGGAATGCCATAAAAAATTCGCTCCCCAAAGTCGACCCAAACCGGCAGCGACTCTTCGATAAATCTACGGTCGCCGGCCGGGGCGCCAAAATAATATACGGACTGGCGGGTGGGTTTGATGAGAGGCCCGAGAACTTCGGGAAAGAGCTTTCCAAGCCAGGAGCCGCACGCGAAAACGTACTGGTCGGCGACGAACTTTGAACCGTCTGATAGGTTTATTTCGTGCAGTCTATTCCCTTTTATAAGCCCAGGGTCGGCTGAGTGTTGTTTATACTCGCCGCCTTCCGCGATAAACTCATCCAGCACGATTTTACAAGATCCTCTTGCTGAGATGTACCCGGCTTCTTTTTCCAGGAAAACCGAATGGACTCCTTCGAAATTAATTTGCGGGAAACGCTTTCGGGCTTGTGCAAGAGAAAGCTCCTGGTATTGCAGATCCGCTTCGTGTAAAAATGGTAAGGATTTTCTCGCAAAGTCATCCTTTTCCCGGAACATCCAGAGGGCGCCTGTGCGGTGGTAGAGCTTTTGACGCCATCGTTTTTCATTTTCCAGCCATAACCGAAACGAACGGTTCACCATTTTGACATATATTTGATCTGCTCCGTAAATGGCACGAATCACGCGAGTCTCGCCGCCAGAGCTCGCTCTTGAATTTCCCGGGCCCCAGGCGTCAAAGAGGGTCACCCGGGCGCCGCGCCGCAGCAGATAAAGCGCGGCCCAGCCGCCGAATGCGCCGGCCCCGATGACGGCCACCTGGGGTTTTTGTCCCTGTCGTGTGATTGCGCTCGAATAAGTAGAGGCTGCGTTTTTGAAAATGGGTACGGAATTGAGAGCGCCAACAGTCGTGAAAGCGACGCCAGTTTTTAGAAATGACCGGCGGGAGATCTTTGTTTGCTGCGGATCGTTTTTCTTGTTTTTGTCCATTTTAATATTACCAGTCATCATTGTCTCTTTCAATAGGTTTGCGGTTTTCCGCCCGCCCCGAACTAATTAAATCCTAAATTGAGCGATTTAGCTTTGATTTATCCCATCAACGGGTTCGGGTGTTCTGAATAAGGTGTTCACGCTTCAGCGTGCTTTTCCCCTCACCCCAGCAAGCTAAAGCGTGTACACCGTCCCTCCCCTGGTAAGGAAATATCTCAAAATAGGTGCTTCATGAATTCTTCAGGTTATCGCCCGGTCTATCGACAGGGCAACGAGCCCAAACGACCATACCAGAGCATATCGATCCACCTGTGGCCTTCGCCAAATAGCAAGTAACGTTGGTGTGAGATTGGTCTACTTACTCTCAGAGGAAGGATTTTTGGGATGATCTTCTCTGTAAGAAATTATAACCCTCCTAGTGCAACCACGACCAACGCAATCAATATAAAATGGTATCCTTCCATTCTTAATCTCCAGGTTTGGGTCAGGCGAAGGACGCACGACGAAACTGATGGAGTAGTTTTCGGCCAATCATTGCTTACTCTCAGAGGAAGGCTTTTTAGGATGATCCTCTCTATATGAAATAATAAATCCCCACAAGGCCAACAAAAGCAAACCTATAAAGATAATGTAAACAGACTCCATTTTTAATCTCCTTTTTTGGGTGGAATAATATAAAAAGCTACAATTGCTAAGATAAAAACCATCGCGGTTAATGTTGAACCAGTTATGAGAATTTAAACTATTTGTTAAAATACCTCCTATCAATCCAACGGTAGCGAGATATTTTGCAATATCCAAAAACATCTTACCGAGCTCTTTTCTTCTATCGTTATGTTTCATTTCATTTTTCAGTTTCTGATAAGATAAGCTGAAAAAACGAATATCGCAAGTTTATTAAGCGATTAAAGTGAGCGGAATCCAAACAAAAAATCCATCGCAAGGTGAGCGTCGTCTAAGGAAACTGACGCTCACCTTGGATGGATACGTATTTAGTGAGTGTTCCACTTCTCGTTGCCAAATTTCTATTTGGCAATGTCAAAAAGTTTTAAACCGTCAAAACTGAGGCCTCTACCCTCCGGAGAACTCGGCCAAAGGAACGACCATTCTCGTGAGAACCGTATCGCCCGGTCTGTCGATAGGCAACTGGCCCAGACGACCATACCGTCGCATATCGATCCACCTGTGACCTTCGCCAAACAGTGAATAGCGTTTTTCATGCAAAACGCGGTCGAGTCCATTCGAAGCAGTCGTACTCCCCGCGGGATAAGCAGCCAGGCCGGCAGCAGCGCGTACAATATTCATGTCGGCCTCAGCGGCAGCAAAATTGCCCGCCCCCACGTTTGCTTCAGCACGGAGCAGAATGAGCTCCTCATTTCGAATAATCGGGTAGGGAGACACATTGGTCTCGGCCAAAACAGCGGCCAAATCTGAGGTGAGCGAATCAAAGATGTCCGCGGGGACGCGCTTGAATGTCTTCGATGAAAACCGCAAATCACCGGCCTCTGCATCGGCCTCAAATGATTGATGGGCGTGCAGCTTTACAAAGGTTGCTGATGAGATTTCAAATACCGGACTTATTTCGTCACCCGCAGCCGTGCTATAAATGTGGAACACTCCGAGATTTAGATCGCCGCCCGCATCAAGGAAGGATGCTTGCAAAGCAGTGAGCGCGTCGTTAAAATTGCCACGATAGACGGCAACCCTGGCTGCCAAAGCGCGATTGAACTGACGGAAAGTAGCTGGTGTGTCGAAGCCGGCAAAACCACCTGAAAGTTTGAATGAGAAGGA
>JBHHWX010000530.1:0-4221 GCA_046756745.1 bacterium
CGTCGCAATTGTGTCCGGTCGAGAAAGATCATGAATCCACCATATAAAGGATGCTTGACGCAACTCGATGGTTGATTGGAAAATCCGAAAAAGCGCAAACAGCAGGGGCATCTGCAGAATCATGGGAATACACCCCCCTAATGGATTTACGCCATGCTCTTTATACAGCTTCATGATCTCTTGCTGTTTCTTCTGAGGGTCGCTTTTATACTTTTCATTGATTTCCTGCATGAGGGGCTGTAACGTCTGCATCGCTTTCATGGATTGGTAGCTTTTTCGCGTGAGTGGAAAAAGCAATATCTTAATGAGAATGGAAAAGACGATAATCACGAATCCGTAGTTTGGAATGAGTTTGTGAAGCAACGTAAAGCTCGTTAGCACAAGTTTTCCAATGGGGCGAAAAAGAGCAATACCCAAATCCATGATTTTTTCAAGTTCAACGTTGTAGCTCTTAATGGTATCATAGTCCAATGGGCCAAGATAGATAGTAACGTCCTTTTTTTCGTTGGACTGGCGGCCAAAGGGAACGCTCAATTCAAACGCATATTTCTTAAGTGGGACTTCCTGGCCAACATTTTCTAGTCTTCCGACAAAAGTTACTTTCTGTCCTTTAAATCCTTGAGGTATCACGGCCGCGGCAAAATATTTCGTTCTTACTGCGACCCAATCTGTGGGATTGTCAAACCTTTCCGTGTCGAAATCATTTTTTACATTAAACTCCTCATCGTCTCCCTGGTGCACAAAAGCCTTCGTTTTGTCCATATCCAGTCTAAAATCTGGTTCGGTTGAATTCAAGGGGGCGCGCCAATCTAATAAATATGAATAACCTTCGATCAGGCCATTCATATTAATTAATTCGATCTCCAACGAAAAGTCGTAACGGTCACGATAAAATATATACGTTTTTTTGAGTTTCTGGTACTCATCTAACTCTAAAACAAATTCGAGTTTTTCTGTCTCTCTTGTGCCGTTCAGCGAGATGCTTTGTTTGTTTGAAGAAAAAACAAGCTCGGCCGTATTAATTGTATCTATCGATGTGGGGAGAAGAACCCCAAGATTTTTAAGGCGCTGGTTCTTGATGATTTCTACAGGTCTGCCATCTTCAAGAAAATACTCTTTCAATTCCCACGATTTAAGGGTTGCTCCGGATGACGAAAACACCGCTTTATATCGGTCGGTTTCAACATTAATTTCCTCTCCGTCACCTCTTAAATGTGCGTAACGGCTCTGCTCCGGTAACTCGTTTTCCTGTGACGATTCCACTGCTCTTGTGATGGGGGCGGGTTTCTCTACTGATCGTGTTTGGGCCTTTTCAGGTTCTTGCTGTTCGTTCGGGAGTGGTTGAGTTTGAGTCTCTGCAGATGTTTCCTGGTTTGGGCGCTGTGGAGGGCCAAACCGTTTCTGATAAAAATCGGACGTCCAAATCAAGTACACGACGGCAATTAATAGAAATGCTAAAATAGTTTTTTTATCGAAGTCCATGATCGTTTATTTTAGTTTAATGGATCGTATCCACCCGGGTGAAATGGATGACATTTAATCAACCTTGTTAAGCCCAGCACAACACCTTTAAAAAATCCGTATTTGGAAATCGCTTGTAAAGTATATTCGGAACACGTAGGAGAAAATCTACACGACGGTGGAAAGAGAGGGGATATAAGTTTTTGATAGAATTTAATGATACCTAAGCTGATTTTTTTCATTCTCTCTTGGGATCTAACTTGCAAAACAAACCGATCAACTCTTCCGACAAGAGTTTATATTGAACCCGTTCCACTCCGGGCTTTGCCATGAGAATCACATTACTTTTATCGGGAAGACATTTTTGATTTAATCGAATTGTTTCTTTCATTCGTCTGCGGGCTCGATTTCTCTTTATCGCACCTCTTATTTTTTTTGAAACGGCAAAACCTATTTTCTTGTCCTCAGTAGTGACAACGATGAGTAAAAAATGTCGTGATGAAAACCTTCGACCCGATTTGAATATCTTATTGAATCGCTGGTTAGCTGATATGATAAGTTTTTTATCTAACCGAAAATCTGTCACCGGTAAACATTTTTATCTATCACTGACTGTAAGACTTTTTCTTCCCTTGGCGCGGCGGTCGCTCAATATTGCTCTTCCGGATTTCGTTTTCATTCGTGCGCGAAACCCGTGTTTATTGAGCTTTTTACGATTGTGTGGCTGGTATGTTCTTTTCATCAAAATTCCTTCATGGTCTTTTCTTCATAACTTATTTTAGAAGAACAATTAACGTATAAAAATTAAATTTAAAAGTCAAGATTTTTCTCTGTCCCTTTTAGTCCCTGTATCCAGCGAAACAACTCTAAATGCCGAGTTTTTTCCCTTGACATTAAAATACTTTTTGCTAAATTTCTTCCATCCCGCCATCCGATTTACAGCCGTAAAAACTTGTGGATAATTAAATAAACTTTATACTTTTTAATAAAACTTAATGCTTGTATTCAACCGTGATACTCACACAATATATAGTGAATTATGAGTGAACTACAAACACGATGTATCCACTTATCTTTTGTTTTTTAATAAATTATATGGGCGCCACCTGTGTGGACAATGTGTGGACAACTTTCTTTTTTTCTTTTTTTATTGGGCTAAAGTGGGCTTGGAGGTGGGGAAGAGTCCAACCCTTCTTTTCTTTCATTATAACACAAAACGTTTTATCCTTTCATCTTTCAAAAAACGAGGGTGTGGAAAATGTCTCTTGATTACACTGCTGCTTGGAATGAATGTCTGTCCCTCATCAAAGACAGCATCAATCCTCAAAGTTTTACAACCTGGTTCAAACCAATTAATCCTGTACGACTGGAAGAAAACAACCTTGTTGTTGAAGTTCCCAGTCAGTTTTTCTACGAATGGCTTGAAAGTCACTATAGTATCTTGATGAATCAAGTCCTGCTCCAAATTTTAGGTGACAATGCAAAGTTAACTTATTCTGTCACGACAAACGGAGATAAAGAACCGACGGAATTGCCCTCGCTCGATAAACGCAAATCCATAACGAGACCGGACAAGAAAAGCAATCTAAATGAGCGCTATCTGTTTGATAATTTTGTTGAAGGGCCGAAGAATCAATTTGCGAAAGCCGCCGCCTTAGCCGTTTCTGAAGCTCCCGGAGGAACCACTTTCAATCCGATTGTTATTTACGGCGGCGTCGGTCTAGGAAAAACCCATTTAATTCAAGCGATTGGAAATTTTACAATTTCAGAGGGGACAGCGCAACAAGTTCTATATGTGGACAGTGAAAAATTCACCATCGAATTTATCAACGCAATTAAATATCATAAGACAACCGAATTCAGCTCAACATACAGAAATGTAGACGTCTTACTGGTGGATGACATCCAATTTTTTAGTAATAAAGAAAGAACTCAAGAAGAATTTTTTCATACTTTCAACGCGCTTTACAATGCTGGTAAACAAATAGTTCTTTCTTCGGACCGCCCCCCAAAAGAAATAGAGGGCATCGAAGAAAGGCTCCTTTCAAGATTTCAATGGGGATTGGTCGTTGATATCCAGCCGCCTGACTTGGAAACGAGAATCGCTATTCTGCAACAAAAGTCCGATGAAAACGGAATTGTCGACATGCCGGGGGAAATTATCGAATTTATCGCAACCAATGTTACCTCTAATATCCGGGAACTCGAGGGCGCCTTGATCAGACTTTTGGCTTACGCCTCTTTAAACGGAGAAGATATCTCGTTAGCCCTAGCAAAAAATGTTTTGAAAGATTTAAGTTTAGGAAAAAATAAAAAAATACTGATTGAAGAAATTCAAACTATTATCAGTGAACATTTTCATATCCCCGCTGATATGCTTCGGGCAAAAACCAGAAAAAAAGAAGTGGCCTACGTTCGTCAACTGGCCATGTACTTAACCAAAGAACTAACTAAAAATTCTTTAAAAACTATCGGCCTTCATTTTGGCGGCAGAGACCACACGACTGTGATCCACGCTATTCAAACCATCAAAAAACAGATAGAAACCGATGAAACCGTCAAAGATGAAGTCGAAATTCTGAAAAAGAAATTAGAAATGTCATGCGCATAAATCTGCATACTCTGTGGATAAGGTCTTGATAGAATGCGGATAAAATGTAAATTCCTTTAAAAAATAGAATCTTTAGAAAATCCGCTTCATGCTGGTGATCGTTATCAACAACATAGTCACAATGAACTAACATTTATTTTTCTGTTACT
>JBHHWX010000531.1:0-4219 GCA_046756745.1 bacterium
AGGAACGATGCCTTCGTGTGACAGGTCGAATACGGTGGAGTTTTTCATCTCTTACAAAGTTGCTCTTTCGATTCTATGATAATAAAGATATGAACTAATTGCCGGATATTCAAGAAATAATAACCATAATACCCCACCGGACCCCCCACCAAAACCAGCAAAGTCGAGATCAGCAGCCAGCCGATGGTCGCCTAAGAAAGCGCATACCAAATTGCTCTCCCCAGACCTGATAAACAAAATGAGCGGCAACAGTCCAAACACGGTGGTAGCGGTCGTCATCAAGATGGGACGTACCCGGTCGCGCGCACCTTGAATGACGGCATCCAAAATCGCCAGCCCTTTTCGCCGCAGTGCGTTGATGTGCCCTGCACAACACCCATGTGAAATGAATATTTTCGTAAAAATAACACAAAAAAGTAAAAAAGTCCTTTATTAACATAATTTGACTGTCTATCTTGTAACAGTGTCTCATTACCCGATTCTGGCAGCCAGTTCATTGATCGGGAGGTTAAAAGCTATCTCAGCGAAATCGAGTTCAATCATGTCGGAACACTTCTCAGACCTGTTGAGGCTCTGGCGTCGATTGACGCCCAGGTTCGTGCCGTGCTGCAGCAGCATGGCGTAGAGCGCATCCGGCTGGCGCTTCCCAATTTCAATCCAGCAGACACCTTAAAAGTGAGACCTTGTGACTGAATTTTATGGATAACTTTGATTTGTTCTACCTCGCACATAAATGAACTTTTCTGTCACTTGAGATTTAAAATATGTACCCCCCTTTTTTCATAAACAAGAACAGTGAACAAGCAAATGAAGAACCTCGCTCAATCAAAACAGCCGTCCCTTTCCGGTCTGCTTTTGCTCAGCCTGCTCATGGGCTCTGTGGTTGTACTCGTTCATTGTGAACGCAGCAGCCTGCGCCGGGTCAGAGCGCCGAGTTTCGGCAATCCAGCCTGGTCGCCGGATGGAAAATGGCTGGCATTTGATAGGGGTACGCACGTTTACAAGATTCGCTTTACAGGTGAGTGTTTTGATGAGTCATCGATAGTCCAACTTACAACCCAGGGTCCTGGGGCGAGTTTGACTGGAGTTCTGATGGCTTCAACATAACAGGCCAAAAAGTCCGCACTTTGGTCGATGAGACCAAAACCGCCGGCGATCACAGCATTATTTGGGATGGCAAGGATGAGATTGGAAAGGAAGTTGCTTCAGGAATTTATCTGTATGGCATTTTTGTGAGCCCAAGTCAGATAGCGGACAGGGCTTTTGAGTCCATCAAAAACATGACACTTTTGCGATAATGGATAAGCCCCAGAAGAAGCGAATCATGAATAAAGAAAAAGCAGCAACAAAAATCGAAAAACTCCGGGAGCAGCTCAATTATCACAGCTATCGATATTATGTTCTCGACGATCCGGAGATCTCCGACTCAGAGTATGATCGTCTCTTTCGACAGTTACAAGAGTTGGAGGAAAAGCACCCGAACCTCATTACTTCCGATTCCCCAACACAGCGTGTTGGAGCGTCTCCTTTGGATGCGTTTGAGACCGTAAGTCACGCCGTGCCGATGCTCAGTCTCGATAATGCTTTTAGCTATGAAGAGCTGCGAGAATTTGATGCCCGGGTCAAACGTTTTCTCGAGACGGATGATGAAATCGAATACACGGTGGAACCCAAAATTGACGGCGTCGCGGTTGAATTAGTGTTCGAAAATGGTCTGTTTACAACCGGCTCTACCCGCGGCGATGGTTTTTCCGGCGAAGATGTGACTTCGAATTTAAGGACCATCAAATCCATCCCGTTACGAATCTTATCCACACAGTCTGAAATTCCCGAGCGGATCGACGTGCGCGGCGAGGTCTATTATCCGACCTCCGGATTTATGAAATTAAATCGCGAACGGGAAGCGAAGGGAGAACCCGTTTTTGCCAACCCCAGAAATTCCGCCGCCGGGTCTTTGCGTCAATTGGACTCGCGGATTACGGCGCAACGACCTTTGGATATCTTCATCCACAGCATCGGGCAGATAGCCGGCCTTGATTTCAAATCGCATTTTGAGGCTTTACATGCCTTTACAAGATGGGGATTTCGTGTCAATCGAAACATCAAAGTCTGTGCCGGAGTTGAGGAGGTCCTTCGCCATTGCGATAAAATTGGCGAGCTGCGGGGCCAGTTAGATTACGCCATCGACGGCGCGGTTATCAAAGTCAATGATTTGACTTTACAGCAGCGTTTAGGGTCACGCTCCCGCAGTCCGCGTTGGGCCATCGCCTTAAAATATGAAGCCAAACAAGAGACTACCCAGATACTCGACATTCGAGCGCAGGTGGGACGCACCGGCGCCCTGACTCCGGTCGCGATTATGCAGCCGGTGAAGATCGAAGGCGTGGAAATCACCCGCGCCACGCTGCACAATCAGGACGAGATCGATCGCAAAGATGTTCGCGTCGGCGATTGGGTTGTCATCCAGCGGGCCGGCGATGTGATACCGGAAGTGGTGAAAGTGATTGAAAGCAAGCGCTCCGACAAAGAGAAAAAGTACCGTCTTCCGGATAAATGTCCCGTGTGCGGGTCGCTCGTCGTACGCTTGGAAGGCGAGGCGGTGCATCGCTGTCAGAATCTTTCGTGTCCGGCACAGTTGAAGGAAGGTATCCGCCATTTCGTCTCAAAAGGCGCTATGGATATCGACGGCTTTGGCGAAAAGCTGGTGAATCAGCTCGTGGAAAAGGGTCTGATTAAGAATGTCGCCGACATTTACTCTTTGACTAAAGAGCAGCTCTCCGGTCTCGATAGAATGGCGGACAAGTCGGCGCAGAATATCATCAATGCTATCGAAGCCAGTAAGGACATCGATTTAGCCAGACTCTTATATGCTTTAGGAATCCGGTTTGTCGGTGAACATGTATCGAAAGTTTTATCCAAGGAATTTCAAACCATTGAAAATCTGAAGTCCGCAACCCAAGAGCGTTTGTTGGAGGTTCACGAAATTGGCCCACAAGTCGCTGAAAGCGTCATACGGTTTTTTGAGGAGCAGCATAATCTCGAGATGCTCGAAGGTTTAAGAGCAGCAGGGGTAAAAATCAAAGTTCCTCCTGCGGCAACGGAAAATAAACTGGCCGGCAAGACTTTTGTTTTTACCGGAACCCTACAACAATTTACACGTTCCGAAGCCA
The DNA here is from genome assembly GCA_046756745.1 of bacterium. Classification (GTDB taxonomy): domain Bacteria; phylum Zhuqueibacterota; class Zhuqueibacteria; order Oceanimicrobiales; family Oceanimicrobiaceae; genus JBHHWX01. The sequence continues at coordinate 3,171 of JBHHWX010000531.1, forward strand.
AGCAATTGGTTGAAAGTTTTGGCGGCCGGGCTGTGTCTTCCGTAAGCCGGAGCACGGACTTTGTCGTTGTTGGCGAAAACGCCGGTTCCAAAGCAGAGAAAGCCCGCGCGCTCGGTATTCCTGTTCTGAGCGAGGATGAGTTTAGAGTGCTATTTTAAATGAAGCCTCTTCGAGAAAAATCCTCCGATTTCATTTTTTTGAGAGAAAATCTCTTGCAACGATTCTTTTAATTCTTTTTATATTGGTAAAAACATTACTGCTAAGAGGCAATTACACATGTATACTCTCTTCCGTTCAGATCACTGTATAATCAGTAAATACAGCCTTTGTTCTCCGAGACGCGAGAAGTTGTCGAGTCGTTTGCCGAAGCGCCAGTCAGCGGAGTGAAGAAGTTTCATTTGGAATATTCAGCTTTTAGGAGTTCGTTTGTGTAAGTAAAAAATCAAACAAACTACTCATAGCATGATGGCTGTGAGTAAAAAATGGAGTTTTTTCCCATAGCTCTACTCACTGGTAAAAATGTTAAACAAGCGGATTCATAAAAGCGCCTAAATACAACTACTCACAATTTCTGTCAGTCCTTTTTTACCTTATTCATTTAGTTGCCGAACCCTTAGTAAACAAGCATTTTATCTTATTGACAACCTTATCAACAAAAAAATGCTTGATTTTTCGATTCAATTTATTATATTAACGATTGAGCATTTGTTCACTCGTTAGTTAGATGAGGTCATGTTTATGCCTGAAAAAGACTCCTGCACTGTTTTTTTTGTCGATGAAAAAAAAGTCAAGTCCGTTGAAAAAAAACTCTCCGACCCGGAACTTCTATTCACGCTGTCGGAGACATTTAAACTGCTCGGCGATCTCACCCGGCTTAAAATTATTTTAGCGCTTAAAGAGGAAGAGCTCTGTGTCTGCGATTTAGCGACCTTATTTGAAGTCAGCAGCTCGGCTGTTTCTCATCAGTTGCGGCTTCTCCGTACTTGGCGTTTAGTGAAACTTCGACGGGACGGAAAGATAGTCTACTATTCCTTGGATGATACCCATAT
>JBHHWX010000532.1:0-4204 GCA_046756745.1 bacterium
CAAGTGGCTATTCTTGGAATCGGAGTGATTAAAAAACGTCCGGTTGTGGTGAATGACGCTATCGCAGTTCGGAGCATGATGTACATCTCGCTCTCTTTCGACCATCGTATTGTCGATGGCGCGTTGGCAGCCCAGTTTCTGGAAAAAATTGCCGATTATTTGACCCATTTTGATACTGAGAATCTAACGTTATAGATAATAAATACCGTCAATATAAAGTTATGTCTGTGAAGAAGAAAAATAGCAATGACATTTAAAGCCATCCCCATTCTTAGAATATTTGATGAGACTCGGGCTAAAGAATTCTATGTAAATTTTCTTGGCATGAATATCGATTGGGAGCATCGGTTTGAAGAGAACACGCCGGTATACCTCCGGGTATCGCGAGAGGATTTAGTTTTCCATCTTAGTGAACACTCCGGAGATGGAACTCCAGGCACAAGAGTTTTAATCGCTACCGACAAACTGGATGATCTTTTCAACGAGATGATGGGGAAAAAATACAAATATAATCACCCTGCCATAGAAACAGCCCCTTGGGGAGATAGAGTCATGGAATGTATTGATCCGTTTTCAAATACGTTGTTATTTAACGAAGCCCAAAAAACATAACGTCGCAATTGAACTCGGACCGGTTCAATCGCTGCGCTCCTTCATCATGTTAATTGCGACGTTATGTGTCAAAAAATGAAAACCAATCAAAGAATAAAAAGATTACTCGAAGACTTCGACTGCGTAAATCCTGAATTCGGAAAGATTATCCGCACTCTTCGCAAAACCGTACTATCCATTGCACCTAATTCTGAAGAAAAAGTAATGTATGGCGGGATTATATTTACTATACCCGGCCGTATGTTTTGCGGTTTATTTTTACGGAAAAACCATGTGTCAGTCGAATTCGATCTCGGCTATCTTTTAAAAGATACAAAAAAACATCTTGAAGGCTCGGGGAAATATCGAAGACATTTAAAAATCTTTAATGAAAAGGATATTAAAATTAAAAAAGCAGAAGGATTTATTTCACAGTCTTTTCAAATAAAACCCTTATAACAAATCACTTCACCAGACCCTGAATGTGCTTCGCTTGGTCCGGGTAGGTGAGTTCCGATGTTATGCGGCTTGAATGTTGAGGTGACTTAACATGATGCTCCATGAATTGCTTGACTTTAATTACGACGCCTCCGGTAACGATGTTCTGCGTCGCATGCTGGATGGTGGCGCGGATCCGAACATGCGGCAGGGACTGCTATCGGAGACCGCTCTCCACGTTGCGACTCGCCGCTGCCGAGCGACCGCGGTGGAAATTCTTCTCGATCACGGAGCCGAAATCGACGCGAAAACCGCTGGCGGAAAGACTGCCTATGCCCACTCCGTCCGCCGAGGGTTCGATGAGATCTCAGAATTGTTACGGATGCGGGGGGCCAGCGCTGTCCTAAACGAACCGGACCGACTCGCAGTCGCGATTGTGAACGGTCACTACGATGCGGCACGAGCGATTTTCTCGGCTTACCCAAGCGCTGCCCGAACGGGTAACCCCGAGGAAGACCGTCTGCTGGCAGACGTGGCCGGGCGCAACGACATGCGTCCGGTGGAGCTGTTGATCAACGCCGGGGCTGACCTGACAACTCCGGGTCTCGATTCCGGAGCTCCTTTACACCAGGCCGCTTGGTTCGGACAGCCTGGCAACGCCCGCCTTCTGATCGATGCAGGAGCACCGCTCGAGGTATTTGAGGCAACGCACGAGAGTTCACCGATAGGTTGGGCCGTACACGGTTCTCGATACTCCGGCGGCGCAGAGAAGCGTCAGGATGTCTATGTCGCGCTGGTCCGGATGTTCCTGGCTGGAGGCGCAACCCTACACTACCCGGACGACCCGGGGGGCGACGCGTATCTACAGCGGTTGCTCCAAGATGCGAGTCCGCACATTCGCGAGGTGTTGAAAGGTGAAATAAAGGCGTGATCTGGCTAGCAGGTCTGCAACACGATGAAGGATGAGGACATATCCGCCATCAAGACCTTGATGCAATTCTACGCCGAGTGATTTGTGAGACATTGCACGCTAACCAATCACATAGGATATCAAAGAATTGGCATCTTTTGACAGGATAACAGGATTCTCAAGATGTACAGGATTTCATTTTCAAGAATTTTATCATGTTAACTTTGGCCAAAGAAAGGTGAAGTAAAAAGAAAATAAGAAAAGTTAGAGTTTTACCTGGAGAGGAGTATCCTGTAAATCCGGTTTATCCTGTTATCCTGTCAAAAAAAGATTAATACCCTGTGATCGGTTACAATTATGAACTTTCATGTTGAATTACTAAGAGATGGAATTGAACGAGTGGCCAACAACTTGCAAGAGTAAATTAAATAACTCTGCATATCTCTGCGAACTTTGCGTCTCTGCGTTAAGATAAGATTTGTATTACAGAAAAACTTTTTGTGCTGGTGATAAAGGAGGTGAGCAATGAAAGCGGGGCGGATTCTGGCTGCGACGCTGTTTCTGTGTTTGTGTGGCGCGTGCGGCAAAAGCGATTCGACTTCTGTTGAGCCCCGGGGACAAAACATCGAGATCGCGTTAGTCGAAACCGGCGAGCTGCACGCCGTCAATTCTAAAGTGGTCACGGTGCCGCGTTTCAAGTGGCAATTCAGCAGCAACGGGCGCGCCAAACTCATTTGGTTGGAAGAAGAGGGCAAGCTCATAAAAAAAGGCGATATTGTTGCCCGCCTGGACACTTCTGGCGTGAAACGAGTCAAAGGGCAGAAAGAGTCGGATTTAGCCATCGCGCGCGCCGACTTGGAAAAAATGAAAGTAGAGCACACGTCGAAGATGAGAGAGTTAGAGGCGGATTTACAGTCGGCGAAAGCCGCCTTTCAAAGCGCAGAAATCGGGTTAAAACGAGTCGAGTACGAATCCGAGGCGGCGCAGGAGATCAACCGCTTGCGGCTCGAGGTGGCGGAAATCGAGATCCATAAAATTCAAAACAAAATCAAACACAAAACAAATATTCAAAAAGAAGAGCTGTTGATTCAGCAGGAAAAAATCAAGCAAATTTTGTCTGCTATCGAGAACGCCGACCGTACCATCGAGCGGTTTGCTTTGCGCGCACCGGCAGACGGCATGGTGGAATATCGGCGAGACCGGAGATCGCGTTCAAAAGTCCGCGTTGGGCAGGAGTTTTGGCAAGGCCGTCCGCTGGTTGGCCTGCCCGACTTGAGTCAAATGAAAGTACAAACCACGGTGAACGAAACGGACGTCGGCAAAATTTTCCTGGGACAGCCGGTACAAGTCCGGCTCGATGCGTACCCCAAAGTTGCGTTTGAAGGTAAAATCAACTCCATCAGCATCACCTGTCACGAAAAAGAGGAAAAATCGAAAATTAAGGTATTCGACGTCGAGGTGCTGCTCAAAGGAGCGGATCCGCTTTTGAAGCCGGGAATGACGGTAAGCTGTGAGATTTTGGCGGGGAATACCTGAGGGGATAGGGTGTTAGGGGATAGGGGAATAGGGGAATAAGGCTCCCTATTTCCCTATACCTCTATTCCTGTTTTAACAAGAGGAAAACCAATTACCAAGCAAGAACAGATCCTCATCGGTCTGGAAGGACTCAAGGTCCACAGACTGCGTTCCGTGCTGACCATGCTCGGTATCATCTTCGGCGTGGCAGCCGTCATCGCGATGCTTTCTATTGGCGAAGGGGCCAAACGCGAAGCCCTGAAAAAGTACAAACTTTTGGGCGTCAATAACATCATCGTGCGGGATAAAAACTTGAGCGAAAAGGAGTTAGAGGAAGTCCGGGCAAAATTTTCGCAGGGATTGTCGTTAAAAGATGGAGAGGCGGTTCTCAAAATTGTGCCCACCGTCGAACAGGTAGCGTCGCAAACTGAGCTTGAAATCGAAGCCAAGTTTGAAGATAAATCCGCGAAGGTGACGTTAGTCGGCGTGACTGCCGCAGCCAAAGATATTCTCAATTATGAGTCAAAACTGGGCACATTTTTAACGGACGAGCATCACGATAACGCGCTCCGTGTCTGTGTGCTCGGCGCCGATGTGGCCAAAACCCTGTTCCCGGTTCAAAGTCCCTTAGGTAAACGCGTCAAGTTGGACGACCAGTGGTTTGAGATCGTGGGCACGATGGGCAGCAAATCGCTTTATACCGAAACTGTGGGTGAATTGGCCGCCAGAAACTTGAACCAGGACATTTAC
>JBHHWX010000533.1:0-4196 GCA_046756745.1 bacterium
AGCCATCAAAGTAGGCAGTTGGCAGTAAGCAATAGGCAAAAAGCATGATCTTTTTAATTGCTTACTGCCTATTGCTTATTGCCTACTCTACTCAAACCGCTTAAATAAATGAATTTTACAACATCGACAAAGTTTTGTCGATAAGGCGCTGTAAGCGCCTAAAGCATGCAGGAATGAATGAAAACATTGAAATGCCTTATTGTCGATGACGAACCTCTCGCACAGAGAGTCGTGGAGAAATATTGTAAAGATATTCCGCACGTGCAGGTCGTGGACAAGTGCAAAAATGCACTGGAAGCGATGGAGATTCTCTATCGCCAGGACATCGATGTGCTGTTTTTGGACATCAATATGCCGAAACTGAGCGGATTGAATTTTCTCAGAACTCTCAGAAATCCGCCCTTAGTGATCATTACGACAGCTTATCAGGAATATGCCTTGGAAGGGTACGAATTAGACGTCGTTGATTATCTGAAAAAACCTTTTTCATTTGAACGGTTTTTGCGGGCGATCCAAAAAGCACAAAGTCGCCTGTATCACGTCGATAAAAACGACCAATCCGGAAAAAACATACAGCAAACGGAAGAGGAATTTATTTTTGTTAAATCGGATAAGGTTACCTATAAAATCAATCTGGATGACATCCTCTACGTCGAAGCTCTCGGCGACTATATCAAACTTCATACTTTGGAGAAAGTCATCGTCACCTATTTATCGCTCAAAAAAATCGAAGAGCTCTTGCCGCGTAACTATTTTCCCCGGATTCATAAATCCTATATTGTGTCTTTGAAAAAAGTCAATTCCGTTGAAGGCAATCGCGTTGAAATTCAAAAAATCAAATTACCTATCGGCAGCAAATATCGCCAGTCCTTCCTGAATTTGTTGGAACCGTTTTCGACGTCTTAAGAAGCGAGACATCGCTATATAAGAAGTTGAAGTTTTGGCAATTGTCCCAAAATCGCAAGCCTCTGTATGGTTTGAAAAATTTGGAGAAAATGATGAAAAAAATTGCTTTATCAGAAATAAAAGACCGTTTTTCTGAATACTTGCGATTAGCAGAAACAGAGAAGATTGTGATAACCCGTCACGGTCGCCCTGCGGGAGTGCTGATTGGTTTTAAAGACGAGGACGAATGGTTTGATTTCAGGTTAGAAAACGACCCACGATTTTTGAGACGAATTGAATCGGCACGTAAAAGCTTACGTGAAGGCAAAGGAATTTCATTAGACGAAGTGCCTGAGTAAGTTGAATGTCAACAAATAAACGTTTTAGTACAAAAATCTCAAAAATAAGCTGACATCGTAAACCGAGTATGTTCGCACTATTTGCAATCACAATGCTCTTTTGTGTGTCCCAAAGCGCCGCCCAGTCTTCTGACGGTAAGGCTGCCCCTACGGTTGTTGCGGCATCTCGTGAGGGCTCTATCCTGATCGACGGCCGTCTCACCGAAACGGCTTGGCAGAAAGCGCAGCCTGCAACCCAATTTGTGCAGGGAGAACCGGTGGAAGGAGCGCCGGCTGAGGAGCCAACAGCAGTGCGAGTTCTTTTCGATCCGGCGGCTCTATATGTCGGCGTAGAAATGCATGAGCCGAAACCCGAGCTCATCGGAGATCAGCTCGTTCGTCGTGATGACGAGGGGGCGTGTGACTACTTCGAACTTTCGCTTGACTCCAACAATGATCGTCTAACCGGTTATCGCTTCCGCGTGAGCGCTGCCGGCGTCCAGCGAGATGTCTACCTCTATGACGACGTTCGTGATGATGAAGCCTGGGACGCCGTGTGGGATTCGGCGGTTCACCGCGATTCGACCGGATGGAGCGCCGAGCTGCGCATCCCTCTTTCGCAGCTACGCTACGATTCCGCCGACTCGACCCAGTCCTGGGGAGTGAACTTTTCGCGCAGACGACTTGCCAGCAATGAACGATCTTATTTTGCTCTGGAATCCCGGATCGAGCACGGCACGGTTAGCGCGTTCGGTCGTTTGGAAGGTTTGCGGTTTTCAAGCAGCTCTCGTCAGTTGGAGCTGCGGCCTTATGTGCTTTCGAATGCAGACACCGGACCGTCTGAATCAGGCGATCCTTTTTTTGACGGTTCGCAGATGACCGGGCGAGCAGGACTGGATCTGCGCTACGGTCTCGGAGGCACCTATACTTTGGACATGACGCTCAACCCGGATTTCGGACAGGTAGAAGTGGATCCCGCCGTCATTAATTTAACAGCATTTGAGACATTTTTCCCGGAAAAGCGACCGTTTTTTATCGAGGATGCGCAGATTTTTGATTTCGATCTTTCCGGCAGGAGGAATCGTCTTTTCCATAGCCGGCGGATCGGACGCGAGCCCCGCGGCTCAGCGCCTGATGAAGCAGATTTTGAGGATATTCCAACTCAAACCACTATTTTGGGCGCTGCAAAGCTGACCGGCCGAACTCCGGGAGGACTCGCGGTCGGGGCGCTCGCCGCTCTGACTGCTCGGGAAAATGGCCGGGCATACGTGAGCAGCCAGGAGCAGACAAAAAGATTTCCAGTCGAGCCCAGAAGTCTCTATGGAGTCGCCCGGGTGCGTCAGGATTTCAGGAAAGGCGCTTCACAAATTGGGGCTATTGTCACGGCCATGCGCCGGGATCTTCCCAACAATGGCAGCTTGGACGAGCTTACTTCGAGCGCCTTCAGTTTTGGCGTCGATTTCCAACATAATTGGGGTGGGAGACGTTCCCGGAATTGGGCCCTAACCGGTCACGCGGTCGGAAGTTTTATCAAAGGTTCCAGAACGGCTCTCGAAAAAGTACAAACCTCGAGCAATCACTATTTTCAACGACCGGACGCAACACGCTTCTCTCTAAATCCCAAAGCGACGAGTTTGACCGGCATGGAATGGCAGATCGAATTCGCGCGTCGCAGCGCGAAACACTGGACAGGAAACTTCTGGGTCGGTGAGACAACGCCCGGATTTGAAATCAACGATCTGGGGTTTGCGACGTCGGGAGAACGCCTGACTACCGGTGGGCGAATCTCTTATCAGGAGATCACCCCCGGCTCTTTCTTCCGGAATTATGAATTCAGGTTATTTACTTTCCATAGTTGGCGACACGAGCTGTTTGACAATCTGAAGTCATTCACACGCGCCTATCAATCAGGACGCCTATTTATCAGCGCTGAGGCGGAGCTCCTCAATTATTGGGGGGTCGAACTACAAATGCGCTATTCACCGCAGGCGCTCAGCTCCACAGCGACAAGAGGGGGACCGCTTATGGTCCGGCCAGCCTCCCTTTCCTTTGAAATACGCGGCAATACAGACCGCCGAAAAGATTTGTTTTTTGAACCCTCCGTCAGCTTCGAGGACCGAGTCCTGGGCGCTTACGAGTGGCAAATGGGGCTGGAAGTCGCTGTCCGACCATCACCGAGCTGGGAGATCGAGTTGGAGCCGAACTACAGTAACGAGTTGAACCCGGCCCAGTATGTCGATACCGCTGATGACATCGGTTACGCACCCACATTCGGAAACGGCTACCTCTTTGGTGAGCTGAAGCGGCAATCGTTTTCGCTTGAGACTCGCATAAATATCGCCTTCAATCCAAAATTGACGCTCCAGTTTTATGCCCAGCCGCTCATTTCGTCAGGACAGTATATAGAATACAAGCAGTTGCAACGTTCGGAGAGTTTCGATTTCGATGTTTTTGAAGAGGGCGCTCCGGTTGTTGGAACAGATGACGTCTCTTGCGTCGATGGCCGCACCTGTGTTTATGACGGGGAGCGTTACATCGATTTCGATGGCGACGGTAAAACCGATTTCTCCTTTTCGGACAAAGACTTCAACATTCGTTCTCTCAGACTCAATGCGGTTCTGCGCTGGGAATATCGTCCCGGGTCAACCCTCTTCCTCGTATGGCAGCAGAGCCGGCGCAGCGAAGACAATGTGGGGTCATTCAACTTAGATGACAGCTTGAGCGCTCTTTGGGATACACAGCCGGAGAACGCATTCATTCTGAAACTCAACTATTGGTTTGATCTTTAGATGTGAAGCACACCATTAGCTATTAGCTATTAGCTATTGGCTCTTTGCTGTTGGCCTTGAGCTTGACGACAAGGTTCGACTGCTAATTCTGTAGCAGTTCTGATTCTGTGGGCGGGCTTTTTTTGTCGATTTGCCCCGTTGGATACTTTCGTGGAGATTTTTATTTACCGTTTTTCCTGTTCAG
>JBHHWX010000534.1:0-4193 GCA_046756745.1 bacterium
TCCAACAGAAAAGATTCGGCTTCTCAAACTCGCTTTAAAAGACTCACCTGGCTTTCTGAATGCGCGTCTCGAATTGGCGAAAACCCACATCCGGATGGAGCAATATCGCTCGGCCATCGTACAGCTCGATTCAGCATTGAACGATGATTTCAGAAACGCCTATGTGTGGAATCAAAAAGGACATGCTCATGCAAAGCTCAAGGAGTACAGCGACGCCTTGAAGAGCATAAACCGCGCTATCAAGTTGATCGATAACGTTCCTGAATTCTATATGTATTTAGGACAGGTTCATTGTGAAATGAAGTCGTACCACAAGGCTTTGAAGGCCTTTGAACGGGCCCTAATCTTCGCCATTGCAGAGCAAGACAGCGACCGAGAGGCCGACGCATGGTACTGGCAAGGCCGGGTGCACGTTGCAGCCGCAGACACCATGGCAGCCATGAATGCATTCAAACGCGCTCTTGAGCTCAAAGCCGGTCATCGGGAAGCGAAAGCGCGTCTGACCGAGATCGAACGACTCAGCGAGTTGGAAAATTTGTATCGTCATGCCCAAACCGGGTTTGCACAAGAGAATTGGCAGCAGGCCAAAGGCATTTATCTTGCCATTTTCCGGAAAGATTCGACTTTTAGAGACGTGTCGCAAAAATTAGCAGCAGTAGAAAAACAACTGGCCGCCATAAAACGAGCCGCTGCCGAAAACAATCCGGTGGAGGAAATATCACAGCCTTCGGCCAAAAATACGCCGGAGCCGAAACCAACCATCTCTGCCGTGACTTTGCTGGATTCCTTCTCACGACCCGCTCAAATCCAAGAACCGCACGCGGGCAGCGCTCCCGGGTCTAAGAGCTTGGGGGGAACGGCTTTGATTTTTTTTCTGTCAGGAATCGGTGTGCTGGTCATCGTGGGAATTCTCTTTGTAATGAAACGGAAAAAGCAGTCCGGTTTGCCAACCATCGACCTTCCAAATAACGTTTTCAAAACCGAATTGCAACGCTACCGAATTGAAGAGGAGTTAGGGCGCGGCAGTATGGGGCAGGTTTACAAAGCCTACGATAAAAAATTGGAGAGATCAGTAGGTCTCAAGGTTATCCGGCTGGAAACGGCTATGGAAAAAGATGAGATTGAGGAGCGTATCCTGCGTTTCCGGAGAGAGGCCAAAGCCACGGCCAGGTTGAACCACCCGAATATCGTCAGCCTTTATGACTACGACGAGAAAGACGGTACCTTCTTCATGACCATGGAATATGTGGAAGGGGCTTCCGTGCAAGAATTGCTCGAAAAGAATACAGTTCTGGAAATAGAGCAGGCTGTAAAAATTGTGAAAGAAACGTGCCTCGCACTGGAGTATGCTCACAGACAAGACCTTATCCACCGGGATATCAAGCCTTCGAATATCATGTTGGACAAAGAAAACCGGGTAAAGATTTTGGATTTTGGCGTGGCCAAGATGCTAAATGTAACCCAAGCGCAATCCCATACCTTGACCGGCATGCGCCTCGGCTCCCCTTCTTACATGTCTCCCGAACAAATAAACGCCGGCATTCTCGATGGGCGCTCGGATATTTTCGGGCTGGGTGTGGTTCTTTACGAAATATTGACCGGAGAACGGCCCTTTCAAGTAAACGAAGGCGATAGCCTGGCACAGCTATTTTATCTCATTCTAAATGAAGAGCCAGTGAAACCGAGCTCCGTTCGGAAGGAAGTACCCTCTCGTTTTGATGCGATAGTCGACAAGATGTTGGCTAAAGATCCGGAAGAACGTTATCCGAATGCCGGTGACGTCATTGTGGCGTTACAGGCTTAAATCCTGAATACCCGATGTTGGTTTTTCTGCCAACAAGCATGGGTGCTGCGACCAACACCTCAAAGTAATCTCTCCCCTTTTTGCAAATTAAATATCCTTCTAAGTTGCTGTAATATTAGCACCTAAGTCTTCTAAGATCAATCCTGGTCTGATGGTTGCTTTATATCAGAGCAAAGATAATCCATTAACAAAATTAAGGAGGATATTATGTATCGCAAAAAACATCACGGTTAATTCCAACGAGCAATTGGATCTAACAGCCGGAACGGATCAGTTCACGCTCACTCTAAGCGGAAGCTTGAAGATTGAGGGAAAAAATCTCATCATGACCTTTGACGGAGGGTTCCCGGGGATAACTTTTAAGTTTGAGCTTTCAAACAATACCCTAACGTTGACGTCTGACGATGCCAACTACGATTTCGATAGCAACGGCACTGAGGAACCAGCGACCAACCTCATTGTGTTGCAGAAGAGTTGATGCCCGGTAAGGTTGCGGAGCGAACAGCTCCGTAACCTGAATTTTCAAAATCAAGATTTTATTAAATAGTGTCTGAACGAAAACGATCCTTCCCTGTCTTTCCCGCATGCTTTTGGCGGGAATCTCCTGCCTAAAACCAGGGGATTCCGGCACAAAAAATGACCGGAATGACAGGTCTAAACGAGTTTTTCGGTCAGACACTAAATAGGAGGTTACCATGACTACTCAATTAAAAGGCGCTAAATCTTTCCTGATATGCAATAGTTTCTTTCTGCTTTCATTTTTGTTCCTGAATTTCTCTAATTTAGAAGCCAAGACCTTTACCGTCACCAACACCAACGACAGCGGGCTGGGCTCGTTTCGGCAAGCTATTTTGGACGCCAACGCCAAGCCCGGCAAGGACAAGATCGAGTTCGACATTCCAGGCAGCGGCCCACACACGATTAAACCGAACTCCGCTTTACCGACTATCACCGATCGCGTGACCATCGATGGCTATTCGCAGTCCGGAGCGAAGCCCAACCGAAATCGTCCCGGAAAGAGAAATAATGCTAAGCTGAAGATTGTGCTGAATGGCAGCAATGTGCCCGGCTTCACATCTGGGTTGCATATCACCGCAGGAAAGTGCAAGATTCGGGGATTGGTTATCCATAGTTTTTCTCTTGGAATATTTATAGAGAACAAAGGTGAAAATGACATCGAAGGAAATTTCATCGGCACAGATGTGACCGGCACTGACGGCCCTGGCAACGGTGCAAATGGACTGGAAATTAAAGGCAGCGGAGTGAAGAACAACAAAGTCAAAAACAATGTGATTTCCGGTAACGGCGTCAATGGAATCTTGATCTGGCAGGGCGCAAGCAAGAACCGGGTTCTCAGAAACATCATCGGCGCCGGCGTGAATGGCGACGAGGAACTTGGCAATGGCGGGAATGGCGTCAGTATGGAATCGGCGAGTAACAATAAGGTCGGAGGCAATTCTAAAAAGGATCGCAATCTTATCGCGAACAATGAAACTCATGGCGTCTTGATCAAAGGTGCTTCTGCCAGAAAGAACCGCGTGCAGGGCAACTATATCGGCGCCGATCGTACCGGCAAGAACAGCAACGGCAACCAGGGTGACGGTATCGCAATTGAAGACGCACCCGACAACCTGATCGGGGGTAAAAAGAAAAACAGAGGCAATCTCATCTCCGGAAATAATTCGGACGGTATAAGAATTGAGGGAAATGATGCGCACGACAACGTCGTTCAGGGCAATTTTATCGGAACGGACGTGCAAGGCAGAAACGCGATTCCAAATGACAATGGCATTACTTTAGACAATCAATGCGAAAACAACACAGTCGGTGGAATCCGCCGAAGAGCCCGCAATCTCATTTCGGGCAATGAGAACAACGGCATCTTCATAGGCGTTGATGCAGAAAACAACGTGATACAAGGCAACTACATCGGCACGGATATTTCCGGTCGCGCAGCCTTAGGCAATGATTTTGCCGGTATTGAGGTCATCTCTGGTAACAACAACGAAATCGGCGGCACGAGGCGCCGTGCACGTAATATCATTGCCTTTAATGAAGCCGGCGTGCTCGTCGCCAGTGGCACAGGAAATGCCATTCTGGCAAATTCAATCTTCAACAACAATGGCTTGGGAATCGATCTTGCAGAGGATGGTGTCACGCCCAATGACCCTGGCGACACCGATGCTGGCGCTAACAACCTGCAGAATTTCCCCCTGCTCACCTCAGCAGTCATCGATAACGGAAAGACAAAAGTCGCAGGCGCCATCGACACCCAAAATCCGGAAGATATAACCCTCGAATTCTTCGCCAACAAGAACAGCGACCCCTCCGGACACGGCGAAGGCCAGAAGTTTCTCGGCACCGCTACGCCCAACAGTCTGGGTGAATT
>JBHHWX010000535.1:0-4186 GCA_046756745.1 bacterium
ACAAGCTTCAGCTTACTGGTGAACACCCAACGAATGTCCCGCTCCTGAATGACACCCGCACCACTCGTAACTGACCGATCACTTTCGGACGCTGATTTTCATTGATTTCCGCAGATTAAAAGAAGAACATGGATTTTTGAACGCAGTTTAATAGTCTAAAATCAACCAATGCCTGATGAAACAAGTCGTCAAAGAGTTTTTCAAGATATCAGCGATTATCTGCGTTCGTCAGTGTCCAAAATATGTTCTCTGTGTGCTCTGTCCCGCACTGGCGTTTTTGCGCCGACTTAGTGTCTAAGCTTCTTCCAAGACTTCGCTTGAAAGAAGTGGCTCCATTGGCGCAGTAGTCATTTTAACAATTGAAACACACAAAGTAGGCAGTTGGCAGTAGGCAATAGGCAAAAAACGGCGCATCTTTTTAATTGCTTACTGCTAATTCCCGAAGGCCTCCTGGCCGAGGGTGAATTCCTGATTGGCTCGGCGGGACGCCTTCGCGAAGAGGTTTTAAATCGCGCATTTTTCGAGTTTTCGTTCAGACACGACTTAAGAGTCTTATGGAAGATTGCAGCAATATTTAGGGCAGAAACACGCCGCCTTCTCGTTCCATCCGGCTGTTGCCGGATTGGAATGTAATGAACTCAGAAACTCTGTATCGAGAAGTTGTTATGCAGAGGCGAAACAAAGTTTTTCAGGCTGTCAACACGGTTCACAGTTGAGCTCACGGCAGCATCCGAATATACTGCAATTTCGTTCTGTACGGCATCTCCCGAAATCGTCGAATCTCGTTCAGGCGATGCGGAACGGGAATCGAATCTAGAAAGCGGGTAAATTTATCACCGAACAGGTTGGTTTCCGAGTAGCGTCGAGTCAGCTTTCGGCTATAATAAGAGGTATCGTTCCGTTCGAATAGATGAAATCGCAGCCACAGACGGTCAAAATTTTCCAACTGCTTTGATGTATTGAAATAAGCCAGAAAGAATTTTAAGACCAGATAAGTATCGATTTTTGCCAACAGCTCCAAATCTCGAACAAAATCCTCACTTCGGATATGCTTTTCTCCGGCCATGAATTTCAATGCCGCATGTACGCCATGATTGATTTCCTCGATAAAAACGATGAATGGACATATATTCTTATCGCTCAGTCCTCGCCGTGGATCGTTCTTTTCTAAAGCCGCGATCATGTCGTCTGAGAAATAAATGGCTAAGTAGAGATTTTCATCAACCCGGCGCAAAAAAACCCGCGCTGAATGGGAAAGCTCCGTCGTGTCCTCTGTGCAGATTGCGCTCAGGCGATCGTAGCGTTTTCTCCCGACAACAAACTTTTCCAAGTTGATACCGGTCGTTTGTTGATAGGTGCGTTCGGTGATTTCTTGCAGCTCTTTTAACAGGGACATGGCATTAGGAATCGTTTCGTTCGCGCCCTTTTTGACCGTAAAATATCTTTCGCAGCACTTTGTCTAAGCTCAACGGAGTTTCATCCAAATTAAGATAGTCGTCTGTTAACCGGTTCAATGCGATACGGACTTGTCTGAAGCGTTGGGCAAGATTTGCCAATATATCGACAAGACGGTATCGCGCGGCGAGGGAGTGTTTCGACGCCCAATCAAAGCTGCTTCTTCCCATTCGTTCGTAATAATCGATGCCTGGCGCTTTACGCCCGTAAGTTGATTTGCGATAGAGAAAATCCGGGAAAACGCCGGTCATAAAGAGCGCATAGTTGCCAAGATGACTGCGAAGCAAGAATGCTTCTCGTGTAGAAGCTTCGGCAAAATCAGTCAGAATATCGACCAAATAATGATATTCCCGGTCATGTTTCCGGGAAATCGTTTGCAAGCGTTTTGCACTACAAAAAGCAGTCAGCATTGAGGCGACATAATCTGCTAAGTTGCGGTCTTCAAGATTGGAGTGGGTGAAACAGTGGCGTGTCAATACATAGAAATAAAGATACGGGGATATGTGAGTAACCCGGTTTTTTTGAACGATTTTACGGAACAGCACATCCTGATCCAAAACATCATCGCGAATGTCTTGGTCGGCGAGAAGTTTTTCTAAGGCCGTCTTATTTTTGGCATCTGATGCAAGGGTGTCAACGATAAACTCAAAATCATGTTTGGTTAAATTATCCCGGCAATCCGCTTTGATCATTTAAATCACCACCTTTGCTTATTTAGTGATTGCCCGAAAACTGCCAAAACAGCCGTAGCTGTCATTGCGAGTCCCGCGTTTTTTTTGCGGGACGAAGCAATCTCCTGCGTAACGGAGGGGGATTGCTTCGCTGAGAAGCGCTCGCAATGACATCAAGAATCGAGTTTTCGGTCAAATCGCTATTTATGTTTCCAGTCCGTTTATCTATTATAACCTCTGTAAAGCAGCTTTCATGCCAAAAATATCGGTGTTCTTCATCTACAGTTATTATCGGCAGCTTAACATCGCTTTTGTGAGAGAAAATAATCAATTGAGGAAGCAGCTTGATTTTGCTGTCACGTATCTATATATTTATACCCATTTTTAGTAAGGATTGCATAAAGGGTTTTGATGTTAAGCAGCCTCAAGCGTCTTGCAAAACATTCGGCGGTTTACGGTCTCGGTCATATCGTCACCCGGTTGGTTAACTTTCTACTTTTACCGCTCTATACCAATCAACTTCGGGTAGATGAATATGGCGTGTCGCAAGTGGTCTATATGTATTTGGGATTTATGACCATTGTCTACACTTTTGGCATCGATGCGGCGTTTTTGCGCTATTTTATATTAAGCGATAACAAGGAAAAGCGCAAGCATATTTTCAGCACAGCCTTCTGGGCGGTCGCTGTCGCCGGCGCCGTTTTCACTCTGTTGATATATCTCAATCCCGAAACAAACTCGCGTTTGGTCATTTCACAGGGCGTGTACCCGAAGTTTTTTCGTCTGGCCGGTTTCATCTTATTGTTCGATGCCATGGCTTTTATTCCGTTTCTCTATCTTCGCGCGGAGGAAAAGTCTGTACATTTTGTGATCGTGAAATTTCTGAATGTGATTATCACAGTGGGGCTCAATATCTATTTTGTTGTTGTCCTCAAAAAAAGCGTGGAGGGTATCCTGCTGGCTAACGTTATCGCTTCTGCCGCGACCTTTGTCATGCTGCTGCCTATTTTAATCCGTCAAATCTCGTTCGTCTTTGTTTGGCAGGAATTCAAAGAGCTCCTGCGTTTTGGGCTGCCGTACCTCCCATCCACGATTTCAGTTGTTGCGCTCGACGTCATAGATCGCACCATTCTGGAGAGGTTGGTGGGACTGGAGAGTACAGGAATTTATTCGGCGGGGTACAAACTCGGCGTCTTTATGAATTTGTTTGTGGCTGCGTTTCGATTTGCTTGGCATCCGTATTTTCTCTCCACCTCCAAACAGGAAAATGCCAAAGAGATATTTGCCAAGATTTTGACTTACTTTACTTTGATCACATCCGGAATTTTTCTTGTCATCTCATTTTTTATTGACGATATTATTCGACTCAACATTTTCGGGGTCACGCTGTTCGGTGAGAGATATTGGGAAAGTACCCGTATCGTCCCTTTTATCCTGTTGTCCTATATCCTCTATGGCATGTACGTGAATTTTGTTGTGGGCATTCATTTAGAAAAGAAGACAAAGTATCTTCCCATTATTACCGGTTTAGGTGCGGTGGTGAATATCGCCGCCAATCTGCTGCTCATCCCGAAATTCGATATGATGGGCGCTGCCTACGCCAAACCCATCGCATACGTGGCGATGACAATGGCGATGTATTTTTTTGCACAAAGATATTATCGCATTCCGTATGAGTTCAGCAGGTTAGTGAAGCTGGCGGTTGTCGTCACCGGCTTGTTTTATCTGGGATATTATTATCACGGCGCTTACAGTAGTCTCATGAAGTCTGGGCTTCTTCTTGCTTTTCCGCTCTTGTTGCTCGTCATTGGTTTTTTTCAGCGGAAAGAGCTGGAGACGATATCCAAATTTTTTCGAAACAAGCGAGCGAAGGTCTGACCGAAAACTGCCAAAATAGCCGTAGCTGTCATCGATCCGAACACATAATCCTTACCCTTTAGAAAGGTTTGCAATTTGATGCACGACTTACCTTCTCGTTCCAAAACTCCTGTTTTGGAACGTAATAGACTCAGAAACTCTGTTTCGAGAAGTCGTTATGCAGAGGCGAAACAAAGTTTCTT
>JBHHWX010000536.1:0-4171 GCA_046756745.1 bacterium
TGGGCATGTGCTTTTCCGAGCGACATTAGAGCAAGGTGTTGGCGGCGCCACCTTTGACAACATGTTCGGTATCTGGGAAATGCGCGACACACTGCGACTGATTGTCCGTAAGGGCGATCCTGTTCTTGATTTCCCCGGGCACATCTATCTTGATGCGCCGTCAACAGTATTCTACGACCTAAAGGGGGGGATTGCCTTTGAAGCACGGATTTTGGATGCTACCGATCCGGAGGCAATACCCTTTTTTGCATTATTTGTTGTCGACCAATTTGGAGAGCCACGACTGTGGGCATTCGATGATTTGTTGTATACAGATCTACTCGGTAGCGAGTTCATTTTCGAACGAAACATTCCCATCGCATACAACGACAAGAAATTTCTAGTCGCATCCAGTGTACGTCACGAGCGAATACGCCCGGATGGCGCATTTCTGCTTCTAGATGGGCCTCTTCATTCAGCATTTATTCTCCCAATAGTCGCCTATGAATTCGAGCAGATGCCCTTACAGCAACCTGAGTGGGTTCTGCGAGATGTTGGCCAGGTGTCAGCCGGCTTGCCACTCCTTGAAAGCGGAGGTTTGATCTTTCAGGTGAAGGGGCGTAACACGGTGTCGGGAGACTTTAAAGGTATTGTGTACTCGTTCACCGGTATAGACCAGTATGACGTGTTTCGTGAGAGCGCCTTCAATCAACAAAATTCGGTTTTCGGTGAGTGGCGACTCAGTTTTTTTGGTGATGTGTTTCAACTTGGCTGGGCAGAGGTTGGTGTGAGTAAGGGGATATTCGGTTTCTCTGTGGACCTGCTAGGCAACAATCAGGCAGACCTCTATGTCCAAGAAGGCGCGATGCTCCCGGGTTCAAATGGCGCGAGCATCAGTAGTTTCGAGGAGTTCTTTGCGTTCGATGACGGAACCGTCGGTTTCAAGGTGCGGCTCTCTGATAATAAGCTCGGAGTCTGGAGAGATAGTGTAGGAACGCTGAACCAGAAAATCATACTGGCCGGCGACCCATTACCTGGAATACCACCCGCGTCCAATTTTGGCTTCATCTCAAACCTTGCCGCAAACACTGAAGGGTATGTCGCTTTCATGGATCAGTTTGTGGACGGGCCTAATTTCTTTTCTGGACTATGGGTGGCCAATGTAGCGGGTATCGAGCCAGTGTGCGTTGGTGGAGAGACAATTGAGGTAGAGCCCGGCGTTACAAAGACTGTTAACGATGTTCTCTCAGGTCAGTTCTCAGGGACTCGCACCGGCGCCGACGGCCACCCGACCACATTAAACCTGGATGGAGCTGTTCCGTTTCGTGTGCAGTTCATTGAAGGTGGATATGCTCTTATGCTCGGCAAACCCAGCTCGATAGTTGTTAATTCAACAGGTGACGATCCTGACATTGATCCTAATGACGGGTTTTGTTACACGGGCACGATACTTCCAGACGGCTCGTTGGAGTGCACGATGCGCGCGGCAATAATGGAATCAAATGCGCGTGGAGATAACGAGACAATTACTTTCGATATTCCAGAAACTCCAACAATCCAGCCAGCTAGCTGCTTGCCGCTGATCACCGACTCGGTGTTAATAGATGGCACAACTCAACCTGGGCCGGACCCGGTCATTCTCGATGGTGTTAACGCCGGTGATTGTAACGGGCTTACAGTACTCACCAATGAATGTACGATTAAGGGGTTGAGCATCGGCCGCTTTGGACTGAATGGGATTTCTGTTGTGGGTGACGATGGATTGTCAGGTGATGAAAGTGTCAAGGTGTTCGGATGCCGACTCGGATTTGAAACGGACATGGGAGCTACATTTGGAAACAACCTCGACGGCATACAAATCTCTGCAACTGTGAACACTCAGGTCGGCGGACCCGCGGCCGGTGAAGGCAATGTTATCACTCACAACTCACGGAACGGCGTAGACATTGACGGTTCAGAGGATACTCGGGTGATAGGCAACACCATTGGCTCGAATGAGGGTGACGGTGTCATTATTGACGAGGCGAGCCTGAATTCGGTGTTAGATCTCAATCACATCGGTGTCTCGGAGGGTGGAGATCTCATCGGAAACTCCGGATGGGGGATATCGGTTCATGGTCAGTCGAACGACGCAGTGGTCGGTTCAGCTCCAACTCCACCCAGCGCAGTTGCGAGTCGTCTGATTCCGCCAGCGGGCAATAGGGTATCACATAACCTAGAGGGTGGAGTGTTTGTCGCCAATTCGAATAGACCAGACATTCGTGACAATCAATTCACCGGCAATGTCGGCCCCGGCATTGAATTCGACTCAACAACCACCTTCGGTGTCATCTCATCAAACGTCATTTCCGGAAATCTCAGCTCCGGCGTTGTGATCCGCAACTCCGATGAGGTGACCATCGAAAAAAATCTCATCGGACTTGATTCAGTCGGATCAGGGGCCATGGGAAATGGACACGATGGCGTACTAATCACTGACGCCACAGGGGCCACCATCTCAGACAACTACATCGCCGCGAACTCCAGAAATGGGGTGACACTCGATTCCGGAAGTACGTTTTGCGCGGTCAGAAGAAACAAAGTCGGAGTGACCCCACTGAATACCAGCGCTGGTAACGACGAATCCGGTGTTCACA
Source organism: bacterium (assembly GCA_046756745.1). Lineage (GTDB taxonomy): Bacteria > Zhuqueibacterota > Zhuqueibacteria > Oceanimicrobiales > Oceanimicrobiaceae > JBHHWX01. The sequence goes on from JBHHWX010000536.1 coordinate 2,616, forward strand.
TTATGAATCAGTCGAATGTTAACAGCGTTGGTGATGTCTTTGGCGGAAATGTAATCTCGAACAACCGTCGAGGAGTATCTGTGCACAACTCTTCACTCATCACAATCGACAAGAATCTCATTGGCCTCGACACCACGGGAGTAAACCCGATGGGCGACTTTTTCGGGGATGGCATCAGAATCATCAACTCGTCCTCTAATGACATCACAGACAATTATGTCACCAATTCAACGTTTCACGGTATACTGGTCGACTCCGGAAGCAATACTAATACACTCACCAACAACAAGGTTGGGCTGAATAAGACCGGAAACTCTGCAGGTAATCCTATTGGCATCCTCATTGCTAATGGTTCGGAAAATAACATTATCGGAGGAGGTCACCAGAAAGGCAATGTGATCTCCGCGAACACTACGTTCGGACTTCAGATTAAGAATTCAGACAAAACGCTAATCCAGGGCAATATCATCGGTCTCGATACTACCGGAACAGTATCGATGGGGAATGGAGAGGACGGAATACGCATTTCCAATTCGCTGCAGACGACAGTTGGTGTTGGTGTCGATCAGTTTGGTGTCTTGACCGGTGATGGTAATGTTGTTTCGGGTAATGACTCGACGGGGATCCGATTAGAAAACAGCGACTTTACCACCATCTACTCGAACATCATTGGCGCCGCCATTGACACAGTTACCGAGCTGCCCAATAGTTGGGGGATATGGATATTCGGAGAGAGCGAAACATTTATTGGCGGTCTTGATGGCGCACAACCGACACTTGGCAATTTTGTAGTCGGAAACAGGAGTACGGGAATCGGAATTGAATCGAATCTCTGTGACATTAGCGGAAATACAATCGCAAACAACGGGTACGTGTTGATTCCCGGGCAAAGTGAGACAGGTGGAAACGGCGTCTACTTGAAGGGCGAAAGCAACAGGGTCGGCATGACAAACCCGTTATTCAAAAACACAATTCGCAACAATAACGGAGCCGGTGTCTATGTCGACTTTGAATTCCGTGGCATGGATCAACGCAACACAATTCGGTTCAACTCAATATACGACAACACAAACGGTGGGATCGATGTCGCGCCATTTGGTCCGAATCCGAATGACTCCCTGGATATTGACGATGGTCCGAATGCTGGACAAAATAAGCCGCAATTGAATGTGGCCGAGATTACTGGTTCGGGTCAACTGTTCGTTGCGGGTAATTTGAGTAGCGAACCAAATAAGCGCTACGCAATCGATTTTTATAGTAATGACGTATGTGACCCCGCTGGGCTTGGGCAGGGTAAAGATTGGCTTTTTAGCGACACAGTAGTCACCGGCAGTGACGGTTTGGCTAAGTTCATCTCACTCGCATCGCCTACTGCTCCTCTCGCCGGACTATCACTAACTGCCACAGCGACAGCTATCATCGAGGACGGTTTTGGCGTGTTTTCCGCTCACACCTCTGAGTTTTCCAATTGTCTAGCGATGATCCCTCAGGAACCCGGCGTGGATATACATGTCGAAAAGACAGACAACTTACTGGAAACCACAACTAGCGATACC
>JBHHWX010000537.1:0-4169 GCA_046756745.1 bacterium
AAAGCTGGCGTATTATGAGAGTCAATGCCGTATTCTTGAGCACAAACACAAAAAACCCTTTGCGGAATATGAATCTGAGCTACGCTCTAGTAAGAAAGAGGATTTCGAGAAATGGGAAGACTTTATGGATTGGGAAACCGCCAGTAGTGCCTGTGAGGAAATGAAAGAACGCCTGCAAGAGCTTGAGGCATGGAAAACTTAGTCTCGATTTTATCCGAAATTTCGTTTGTTACAAAGTGCACGTCGTCGATCTTGAGCGGCACGCTGAATGGCACCGGATTTTCGATGCCAATTTAGATCCGGCCAGAATTGTTTCTGACTTAGAGATTCTTCTAAACTCGGAGATCGTAGCAGGACAAGATTTGCTTTTCTTTGATGAAATTCAAAGCTGCCCCCAGGCAATTGTTGCTCTAAGATACTTCTATGAAGACATGTCCGGGCTCCACGTTATCGCAGCCGGGTCGCTTATGGAATTCGCGTTAAAAGACATTTCCTTACCCGTCGGACGGGTACGGGTGTTAAATATGCACCCGATGAATTTTGTGGAATTTCTCACCGCGATGGGGAAAACCCGAGCTGCTGACAACCGAGCAGGAGGAATTGTATTACTGGTCGCGTGAAACAAAGAGCAGCACAGCCGAAGTCGACTATCTCATGGTCAAAAATGGGCACATTCATCCTGTCGAGATTAAAAGCGGACCTGCCGGAAGACTGAAAAGCTTGCATTTACTTTTAAAATCCTATCCCAATTGTCCGGCTGGATTGGTCTTTTCAACCGCACCGTATGCAAAACTTCCCGAGCAAAAGTTGCTGTTTTTGCCGCTCTATTACGCCTGGCGTGTGGCTTCCGATATGGCATGTTAGTCATTCCGTTTATCGGTCAGGCGCCCGAATGCCCCAAAACAATACCGAAATTAAAAATATTTCATATATGTTGAGGTCTGAAGTCAAGATAAGAATTTAACGCAGAGGTCGCAGAGAAGTTTTCGTTCAGACACTACTCACCTACGGATCCCATGTTTGCGCATTTTCTTAAAAAGGTTGGAGCGGTCAATCGCGAGCGCCGCTGCAGTGTCACCGATTTTCCAGTTACATTTGTCCAGGCACATCAAGAGATATTCTTTTTCAAAATTGTGGTTGGCATTTTTCAAGGGGATGATTTCATCCTCTACGTTGCCTGAGCCGGTTTTGCCAAAGGGGTTAGTTATGTCCAGGGCGCTTTGTAAATCATGGATGCCAATCTCTTTTTTGTGGGAGAAAATAACCACCTTTTCCATCACATTTCGCAGTTCTCTGACGTTACCGGGCCAGGGATAATTCATGAGTAACGCGCTCGCGGGTCTTGTGAACGAAAGCACTTGCTTGTTGTAGATACCGCTAAACTCTCTCAGGAAATGAAATGCGAGCGGCTGGATATCTTCGGGGCGTTCACGCAAGGGTGGAATGGCGATCTTCACCACATTTAACCGGTGGTACAAGTCTGCTCGAAACGTACCCGCTTCGACCATCTTCTCTAAAACATGATTCGTGGCCGCAATCACCCGCACATCTACTTTTTTGGGAAAATTTTCGCCGATCATTTCAACTTCGTTATTATCGAGCACTCGCAGCAATTTAGCTTGCAGGTGAAGGTCCATATCGCCGATTTCATCGAGAAATAACGACCCGCCATGCGCTTCAATGAATTTCCCCTTGCGGTCAGAAACCGCGCCCGTGAAGGATCCCTTACGATGACCGAAAATCTCGCTTTCCAGCAATTCCGACGGGATGGCGGCACAGTTGAGTTTAACGTACGGTTTGCTCTTGCGGTCACTGTTGTGATGAATGGCCCAGGCGACCAGCTCTTTGCCGGTGCCGCTTTCGCCCATAATCAGAACTTTGGCAGAAGTGGCAGCCACCTCGGCAATGCGCTGGAAAATCGCCTTCATCGCCGGACTCTCGCCGATCATCCGAAAGCGCTCTTGCAGCTCCTGAAAAATCGTATCCTTTTCTTCCTGCAGCACCTTTTTTTGAACGGCATTTTTGACCGCCACAAAAAGGCGTTCCGGATCGATCGGCTTTTCAATGAAATCGTACGCGCCATCTTTCAGGCTTTGCACCGCCGTAGCAATCGCGCTCTGTCCGGAAATCATAATCACCGGAGTGGCCGGACATTTCTCGAGAATCATTCTGAGGAGATCCAACCCGCTGACTCCGGGCATTCTGACATCCAACAGAATGCAATCGTAGGCCTGCGACTCGAGCTGACCCGCAACTCGAGTCGGGTTCGCTATCGCGTCAACGGAGTAATCTTGTAATCTCAATATCTTGCGAAGAGATTTCAAGAGATTCTCATCGTCATCGATGACCAGAATTCTGGCTGGCATTCTCAATAAATCCCAAGTTAACAAATATCAAATCCCAAATAAAAGGGCAAAAATAAATAGAACGCGGATGACACGGATTTAACGGATCTGAACGGATTGAACTTAACAGAATGTGTCGAAGTCAGTGGAATGTGCATTGTGTGACTCATGAATTTCTTGGTTTTCATCCAGAATCAAATCCGTACTACAAGCCGATAACATTGTGTTTTTTTAGCACAGTTTTTTTAAGCCACTGATTTTCACGGATTAAACACGGATGATTATTTTTTGTATTTTGCTTTAATTTTTCCAAGGATTTTCATCATTTACTACTTTGATAAAATTCGGCTTTTTCCCTGAATCAGTACGACTCTCTGTAGAATTGTTAAGAAATCCGTGTTCATCAGTGTGAATCCGTGGCTAAACATTTTTTAGTTGTCGGCTATCTTTGGTTGCGGCTGTGCCGCGCTGGGTAAATCCGTTCCATCCGTCAAATCCGTGTTCCTTCAGGCGATGAATTATTCTCATAAAGCGGCAGTGAAAACCGGATCACCGTGCCCAAACCCGGCTGGCTGTGCAGGCCGATGACGCCGCCGTGGTCCTCGATGATTTTCCTGGCGATGGCCAATCCCATGCCGGTGCCGTCTGATTTCGTGGTAAAATAAGGCTCAAAAATTTTATCGCGGCTCTTCGGATCAATCCCCGGGCCGGTGTCGGAGACCTCGACTTCCAGGAACTCCAGAAAAGACTTGTCCAAATATTGTGCCATCGACGTACTGATTTTAATCTGGCCTTTGCCTTTCAACGCATCGATGGAATTTTCAATCAGTATATGAAGAACCAATTCAACCTGTTGCGGATCTGCCCAAATTTCATCGCCGCCCGGGTCTAGCTCCGATTGAATTTCAATGTCGCCGTTGGCAAAGGCATCGAATTTGGCAACAGCGTCAGCGATGATTTCCAGGGCGCTCGCTACTTGAAAATGCGGTTTTTCCAGATCGGTGAATTTCAGGAAACTCTTGGTCATATTGTGTACTCGCTTCAGCTCCGTGCGCATCATTTCGATATCATCGTTGACCTGTTCCCGCTTGGGCAGTGAGATCTTTTCCAAGCGCATTTGTAGCGCTTTTAAATTCAATGCCACCGTTGACAGCGGGGTTTTGATATCGTGCGCGATCTTTTGCACGGATGTGCTCCACATCTGCAATCTTTCGGAAACGATGGGTTGGGTATAATCCTGTATTTCCACCAAATAGGCAGATATAAGCTTGAAAGAGGAAATAAAAGGGGTCACCCGGATCTCGCCTTCAAATTGATGGTTTGCCTGAATAACGGACATTTTTTCTTTGACCGGCTTGCCGCTGTCCAGGCCTTTTTGAATCCAGTCACAAAGCTGCGGCTTGTGCGCAAACGCGTCGTTGAAATGCTGCCCTTTAGAAATGGGATGTTTGAGATCCAATAAGGTTTGCACCCGGTGATTCAGGAAAGAAATCTGTCCGGTAGAATTTAATATCAGGACGCCGTTTGCGGTTTTTATGAGTGAAAAGCGGAAGAAACTGAGGTAGGTATAAAGCAACGATGACAATTTGTAGCCGCCTGCAAGCAGGAAAAACATGAATGCTGCGAGGCCAATTGAAAGAAATGGCCGAAAGGTATAAAGCATATTTTCTTTGAAGGCAAAACGGTAAAAATCGTCGCCACTGTTCAGGCCGATTTCAAGGGGGTTCCCGTCGCCGGTTTCACGAAAGGTAATAGCACCTTGACGGGACGCCGCTGGAAACGAAGCGAGCCGTCTCAATTGTTCATCATATATTTGTATATCCT
>JBHHWX010000538.1:0-4149 GCA_046756745.1 bacterium
CGAAGGCGCGTTGAAACGGCAGCAGGATATTTTTAAACAAGATATCGGTTTGGAGCTTGCGGAAAACGTGACCGTGGACACCCGGTTTGATTACCAGACGCTGGCCATCGACGAAGAAAGAGCGATCACGCAGGCGTTAAAAAATCGCTCCGAAATTCGCGAGCAGGAGCTCGAAACCCGGCTTGCGGAGCTGAATGTGAAGGAGATCGACAGTCGCAGCGATTTTCGTTTGGATGTGACCGCCTTTCTCGACATCACCGGCGTGAGCGACCCCGGTCTCAACGACGCAGGTTTAAGTGATTTAATCGAATCCAGTTTTGACGATATCGGCCGGCGTCCCCGCAACAAAGGCGTGACTCTGAATGTGACGGTCCCGTTGTGGGATTGGGGCGTGAACGGCAACGAAGTCGCCCAAGCACAGGAGACTTTGGACGAAGCCGCTTTGACTTTGGCGGAGCAGAAAAAAACCGTGACGCGAGAGGTGCGAGCGGTCATCAGCCGGGTTTTGGAAACACAGGGCCGCTTAGAGGTGTTGAAGCGCAGCGAGGAGATCGCGCAGAAAAGCTACGATATCAGTCTGGCGCGCTTTGAAAACGGCGATATCACCAGCCAGGAGCTGGCCTTGGATCGAGACCGTTTGACCGCGGCCAGAACCGACTATCTCAACGCTTACATCGCCTACCAAGTAGCAGTTGCGGATCTGAAACGCAAGACCCTGTGGGATTTTGAGAAGAACCGGAGTTTGGTGGGGGAGTGAGCTACTTCTCGGGCCCCGCTAAAGAAATGCGAGATGCACGCGCCATTTTTAGCTCATCCAATATCTGAATAAACGTTTCGTATTTTGTTTTCCTGTCTGTTTTAACTGAGACGATGAGATTTGGATTTTCTTTCAGTTTTTTCTCGATAAGCTCATTGACCGCGGCTATTTCTACCGTTTCGTTATCAAGGAGTATCTCTCCCGCGGAATTTATCAAAAGCGTGGTGATGTTTTTCGGTCTAACATTTACAGGCGTCTTGTCGGGCAAAGTAAGACCGATGCCACGATCGACGTCGATGGTCGTCGTAACAAGGAAAAAGATGAGTAACAGAAAGGCAATGTCGGCAAGAGAGGCTGTAGGGACTTCAGTTGCTCGCGCGTTCTTTTTTTGTCGGGACATATTTGACTCCTGGCTTCGTTTTTTTACTTTCTAATAGAATGCGAGTCTTTGAAATTCGATTCACTTTTTTTAATAGATTGAACATCTCCAAGATTTAGGTTGTTTTAGCGCAGCTTCCCAAGCTGGAGACTCAAAGTCGCACCATAGAAGGATTCCTCTTGGTTGATGTTGGCGAAGCCATATATGCCGATGCCGCGGTTGGAGACTCTACACTCCGAAACACGCCGTCGCCGTTAGTGCCGGCAAAAATGTCGCCCCCGCTGTTGATGGTAACCGGCAAAAAAGCTACTTTTCCGCTTGACTCATTTTCAACGGCGCTTCTTCCCAGGTCTCCACCGAGATTGCCGCTCCTGCGGCAACTCCGATGAGCGTACCAAGGAGACCTGCAGGGGATCCTATCAACAAAGCACCGACGCCTGCGCACCCACCATCACAGAGCTTTTGTGGTTATTGTGAATCTACAATATTTCGAACACCTCCGCTATCGCCGATAGGCTATCGGCTATGGTCTGCTCGTCGTGGGCCAGGGAGACAAAGGCCGCTTCGAACTGAGACGGGGCAAAGTAAGAACCCCGTTGCAGCATCTGGTGGAAAAACCGGCCATATCTTTCGGTATTTGAAGTCTTGGCCGATTGGAAATCAAAAATCTCCTGATCGGTGAAAAACAAACCGAGCAGCGAGCCCATACGGGTCTGAAAAACCGGGACGCCGGCTGACGCGGAGGATTTTTTGATGCCGTCTGCAAGCTGGCGAGCCAGGGAATCCAATCGCTCATACGTTTGCGGTTTTTTCAAGACCTTGAGCGTTTCCAGGCCCGCAGTCATGGCCACCGGGTTGCCGGACAAGGTGCCGGCCTGATAGACCGGCCCGGTAGGCGCGACCAATTTCATGATGTCTGCGCGGCCGCCGAAAGCGCCCACGGGAAAACCGCCGCCGATTATCTTGCCGAGACAGGTTAAGTCCGGCAGAATGTCGAAAATCGATTGCGCGCCGCCGTAAGCCACCCGGAAGCCGGTGATGATCTCGTCAAAAATCAACAACGACTCATGCGCCTGGGTGATCTCCCGCAGTCCCTCTAAAAAACCGGCTTTGGGAGGCACCACCCCCATGTTTCCGGCAATCGGCTCCACGATGACTCCGGCAATTTCACCGGGATATTTTGCGAACAGCTCTTGCACGGATTCAAGATGATTGAATTGCGCCACCAGAGTGTCTGCCACCGCAGGGGCCGGCACCCCCGGACTGTCGGGCAAACCGAGTGTGGTAACGCCGGAGCCGGCCTGCACCAGTAACATATCCGAGTGACCGTGATAGCATCCTTCAAACTTGATTATTTTATCGCGTTTGGTGAAGGCTCGCGCCAGGCGCAGCGCGCTCATGGCAGCCTCTGTGCCCGAGCTGACAAATCGCACCATCTCAATTGACGGAACCGCGTCCACGACCCAATCGGCCAGCTCGACTTCCTGCTCCGTCGGCGCGCCGTAACTGGTCCCTCTCTCGATGGCCCGCTGCACCGCCTCAACCACCGAGGCGTGAGCGTGCCCCAAAATCATCGGGCCCCAGGAGCAGACATAGTCTACATAACGGTTACCGTCGACGTCGAAGACGTACGGGCCGGCTGCGCGCTCAATAAATAACGGTGTGCCGCCGACAGCCTTGAACGCCCGCACCGGACTGTTGACGCCTCCGGGCAGCAGGTTTTGGGCGCGCTCAAACAGTTTTTCGGAAGTGTCGATTTTCAAAGTCTCTCCTCAAACAATAGTAGCTTTTGCTCGGTTTCAAAAAGACACTAACCTTTTTGGAAAAGGTCAGCGTCTCAATACCAGTCTTGTTAGCCCACCCACTGTGCCACATCTTTGGCGTGATAGGTGAGAATGAGATCCGCTCCGGCCCGTTTCATCGAGGTCAGAAGTTCCAGAGTGACGGTTTTTTCGTCGATCCAGCCATTCTGCGCAGCGGCTTTGACCATGGCGTATTCACCGCTCACGTTGTAAGCGGCCAGAGGCAGCTCAAAGCGTTCTTTGACGCGACGGATAACATCCAGAAAAGCCAACGCCGGCTTGACCATGAGAAGATCCGCCCCCTCCTGAACGTCCAGCTCTGCTTCTCGAAGCGCTTCCCGAACGTTTGCCGGATCCATCTGGTGGGTGCGCCGGTCTCCGAATTGCGGCGCGGATTCCACGGCGTCTCGAAACGGACCGTAGAAACCGGAGGCATATTTGACGGCATAGCTGAGTATCGGGATCTTTTCAAAACCGGCTTCGTCCAAGCCGCCCCGGATAGCCTTGACCATGCCGTCGATCATTCCGGATGGTGCAACCATATCGGCGCCAGCCTGCGCTTGACAAACAGCTTGTCTGGCCAATAAACCCAGCGTGGCGTCGTTGTCCAGGTCTCCGCCTTTGATCACCCCGCAATGACCGTGGTTGGTATATTCGCAAAAACAGACGTCGGTGATCACCAGCAGGCCGGAGACGTTTTCTTTCACAGCCTCGATCGCCTGCTGAACCACGCCGGTCTCAGCATACGAGTCCGAACCCAGCGCGTCTTTTTCCGCGGGAATGCCGAATAAAATGATAGCCGGAATGCCCAGGGCTTTGGCTTCTTCGGCTTCTTTTACTAAATGGTCGATAGAAAGCTGGTATTGGCCAAGCATGGAGGGTATGGGTTTTCTCGCATCCTTTTCGTGTGTCACGAACAAAGGATAAATCAGATCGTCCGGAGACAACTGCGTCTCCCGCACCATTCTGCGGATTTCCGGCGAGCCGCGAAGCCGCCGGGGTCGAATAATTGGATTGAACATGATTCCGTCCTAACTTGAACTATTCCTAACGCGGCAGAGCCGCAGTCAACACCAAGTATAAGTACCTGTATAGTCAAATTCTGCCAAAAAATGGCAGAATTTGACTATACAGGTACTTATTTCCTGAAACCTCGGAAACTTCATCTGAAATCTGATCAAACTTTTGCACAAAAATGCAAAAGTTCACCG
>JBHHWX010000539.1:0-4113 GCA_046756745.1 bacterium
GGAATATCACGCCTTTTGAGGGAAATCTCTATGTCTGTAAGAAATATCTGTTGACCGGCGGTTTCAAAACGAACTTTATTCCCGGTTTCTGCCCGTATAAATTTTTCTACGTTTGGTTCGATTTGAAATTAGAAAGCGGCAAAAAAGTGCGGAATCTGGGTTGGATGTACTGGCTACCGAATCCTCTTTTCCCGTTTATTTGGTTTCGAATAGGTTTGCCGCGCATGCATCCGGAGCTGCTCATTGAAGAATTTGAAAAGTAACACTATATTTACACGTTTCGTGGAGGGAAAATGAAAAAAGTAACGTATCTCGCTTTATTGATGCTCATGCCTGGTTTCGTCCTGGCTCAAAATCTTGTCCTGCACTGCGGTAAATTCATCGATGGCAAATCCAAGCAGGCTCGATCCGAAATAACCGTGGTGGTTTCGGGAAAAAATATCGTCGATATAAAAAACGGATACCTGCAAGGGGACGCGGATGATACGGTTATCGATTTAAAAGATAAAACCGTGATGCCCGGGTTGATGGATATGCACGTGCATTTATCCGGGGAGTTGAGCCCACAGAGCTACTCCGAAAACTTTTTTATGAATCGCGACGATTTTGCGTTTCGTTCGGTGCAGTATGCAGAAAAAACGCTTATGGCCGGCTTCACAACGGTTCGGGATCTCGGCGGCAACGTCAATACGTCCCTGCGCAATGCGATCAACAAAGGCTGGATCGTTGGGCCGCGGATTTTCAGCGCCGGTAAATCGCTGGCCACTACCGGCGGCCACGCGGACCCGACCAATGGTTTGAATATTGAGCTCATTGGAGATCCGGGTCCGAAGGAAGGTGTTGTAAATAGCGCCGAAGACGCCCGCAAGGCGGTTCGACAGCGTTATAAAAACGGAGCGGATTGGATAAAAATCACCGCGACCGGAGGCGTGCTCAGTGTGGCGAAAAGCGGCCAGAATCCCCAATTTACCGAGGAGGAGATTCGCGAGATTGTCAACACAGCGAAAGATTATGGTATGCACGTTGCCGCTCATGCCCATGGTGCAGAAGGCATGAAACGCGCCATCCGCGGCGGTGTGCGGTCCATCGAGCACGGTACTTTTATGGACGCCGAAGTCATGGAGCTTATGAAAAAACACGGCACATTTTATGTGCCGACCATTTTAGCCGGGGTGACTGTTGGCGAAAAAGCAAAAGTCGCCGGCTATTTTCCTGAGCTTGTGCGACCGAAAGCGGCACGCATCGGACCTGAAATCCTGAATACTTTTGGGAAAGCTTACAACGCCGGCGTGAAAATCGCCTTCGGCACCGATTCAGGGGTGTCACAACACGGTCAAAACGGAGGCGAATTTAAACTCATGGTTGATGGCGGGATGCCGGCCATGGAGGCGATTCAAGCCGCCACCCGTGTGAACGCAGAACTGCTTGAAGTGGCTGATAAACTCGGCACCTTAGAAAAAGGCAAAATTGCGGACATCGTCGCTGTCAATGGCGATCCTCTGCAGGATATCACCGTGATGCAAAATGTGGCTTTTGTGATGAAAGAGGGTGTGATTTATAAGCAGTAACCAAACCGATTTTGTAAATTTAATAGAAGTTTAAGATATTCTGAGGGCTAAATTATGACCGAACTCTTGACGAAAGCATTTGAGAAAGCCGCTGAACTTCCTCAACGAGATCAGGATGAAATTGCCGAAAGGTTGTTAGAAGACATTCAAGGTGAATTAAAATGGGATGAAACCTTAGCAAAATCTCGTGATAAGCTTGAAAAGTTGGCTGAGAAAGCGTTGCAAGAATTCGAAGATGGTAAAACAAAAAATATGGGTTTTGATGAGTTGTGAAATCCGAATTAAACGACGATTTTATCGATTGTTTTCAGAAATTGCCCGAAGCTATTAAGCGAAAAGCTCGTAAAAACTATCAGCTCTGGACAAATCAAATAATGTGATCGTTTGGTTTTGGATTGGCTCGCATAATGAATATGAGACCCTGCTCACCTCTCTATAACTATGGTATTCTAATGATCAAAGTCAACGACAACATTATTCTTCACGAAAACGAAATCCGGCTCCGGTTCATCCGGGCGTCCGGACCCGGCGGGCAAAATGTCAATAAGGTCGCGACGGCTGTGCAACTTCGTTTTGACGTCCACAGCTCGTCGCTGCCAGCCGATATTCGCGAACGTTTGATCCGGTTGGCCGGGAAAAGAGCGACCGAGGAGGGCGAGCTCATCATCACGGCGCGGCGTTTCCGCACACAAGACAAAAATCGCCAGGATGCTGTTGATCGATTGGTGAAGTTGATTCTGGAAGCAACAAAAATCCCGAAGCCGAGACGTCAATCAAAACCTCCGCCCGGGTGGCATACAAAACGACTGCAAGCCAAACATCACCGCAGTCAAACCAAACAACAGAGACGTGAGAAACCTTTTCTCGACGATTAAGAAATTCAAGTCATCGAATTCCGATAGTCATTGCTATTGTTGTTGATAAACTGTGTCAGGGTTCATGCATGTACTAAACAAACGACAGATTCCTGTGCATACCCTATACAGATATTTTTGGAAGGGGCTCACCCTGACAGAGTGATAATTCAACAGAATCATGACTAAGAAAAGATACTTTCCATCCACATTTGTAGAAGTCATGACAACCCCATTTCCTCCGGTAGAATACGCAGACGAAAATGGCCTTTTGGCTGTCGGCGGTCCCTTAAATGTCCAAATCCTCGAACACGCCTATCGGAACGGCATTTTCCCCTGGCCTGCCCAGGGCTATCCCGTACTCTGGTTTGCTCCCCCAAAACGCGCCATACTCGAATTCCATGAATTCCGAATCCCCAAACGGCTTAAGCGCTATTTGAAAAACGCGCATTTTCAATTCAAAGTCGATACCGATTTTGTAAGCGTAATCAGAGCCTGTGCGGAAACAGACCATCGCAAAAGTCACGGTGCGACCTGGATAACCCAAGAGATGATAACCGCTTACATCGAATTTCATAAAAGAGGTTTTGCACGCAGCTTCGAAACGTATAACGAAAAGAATGAACTTGTGGGAGGACTTTATGGGGTTAAGATCGAACATTTTTTTGCCGGCGAAAGCATGTTCCATTCGGAATCGAATGCTTCAAAATTCGCCTTGATTGAATGTGTAAGCTATCTTCAAAACTCAGGTCTCACCTGGATGGATGTACAAATTCATTCATCTTTTCTTGCCGGATTCGGTGCGAAAGAAATCCCGCGAGCGGTTTTTATGAAAAAATTGCAGTCCGTATTGTAGACATTCCGTGGATTCGCTGACTAGAGCAACCCTCCTTTCCCACCTCTCTATTTGACGCCTCTGATTTTCAATTTTCGACTATGTAGCCAATCACAGGGGAATCAAAGAATTGGCATATTTTTGACAGGATAACAGGGTTCCCATGATATACAGGATTTTATTTTCAAGAATTTTTCATGTTAATCAAGTTTTAACGGCTACCGGAAAACGTGTCGGCGTGGTCTTAAACTTTGGGCCAAAGAAAGGTGAAGTAAAAAGAAAAGTTAGAGTTTTGCTGGAGAGGAGTCATCCTGTAAATCCGGTTTATCCTGTTATCCTGTCAAATAAAGATTAATACTCTGTGACCGATTACTATATTATTTTTTTAATAAACATTATAAAACATGAAACTTATGATGTAATAAAGTTGTAATATTTTAATAAGTTTTGACTTCTGTGATATAAAGCCACATCATTCGACAGACACCAAGCTCTTCTTTTCTTTTCAAACTATTGCATCACGCCACACTGTAGTCCTAATTCCCCGGGGAGACAATTTCGTCAATCTGGCTAATATTAAAAGCCAGGCTCGGAAGCATTTTTATAGATCGCTTTTGAACCTATGAGTGATTCATGAGAAAAGGCATTCTAGTCTATCGAAACAAATCCCCACCTGCCAGGGGAATCCGGAAGTACCTTACAGGCGCTTATTTTTTTATCGCCAATACGTTTGGCGATATGCCGAATCGCTCAAATTCTAAATTCGAATATCGAAATCCGAAACAATACCGAAACTTACATATTTACTCATGACAATTTTGGAGGTGCATTATGTTATCAAGAAAATCTTTTTTCG
>JBHHWX010000540.1:0-4109 GCA_046756745.1 bacterium
CAAGAAATCAACGAGGTCTTGAGTCGGGAAAAGTTCAGTCGTTACGTTACTTCAGAAGAAAGGGAGTTGTTTCTCCAATGGTTCATTCGAGAGGTACGACTAGTAGAAGTCACCGAGAAGATTCAGGTATGTCGTGACTCTAAGGATGACAGGTTTTTGGAGCTTGCGGTCAGCGGAAAGGCTTCGCATCTCATTACTGGTGATGAAGATTTGCTGGCATTGAATCCGTTCCGAGGAATTCACATTCTCACGCCAAAGGAGTTTCTGGATTCCTTGGTCTCGGACAAAGGCTAAGAACGGGAATAACAAATCACTCAAGCTTAGTATTATCTGTGCTTTTCAGCTGGCTATGACTTAAGCCGGACGAGCCCCGCAGAAGGCGCGATTTAACAACCGGAAATTCAAGCATCACCATAAGCCACATTCCTCAAAGCCCGTCGTTGCCGCTTCCCAGCCAAGTATCGCTTTCTTCCTGGCGGTTACTCTCTGGTACCCGCATTCCAAATCAATCACCGCAATCCGTAATCGCAGCGTCCGCAATCCACAATCCCCAATCCGAAATCGCAAAAATGTCCCACCACCGTGTATTTCTGTCCTGCCAGCGTTAGCAAAAGCCTCCCATTTCTCCTAAATTGTTGGCGAGTGGCGGTACCCACATGATTGACACCATCATAAGGGCTCGCAGCGACTTCCCTTCTCAGTGGCGTTCTGGGTTAGTTCAGTAGACTTTTCAAGTTTCGATTCTCTTTGAACGTAAACGCTTCTAAGGCGGCGCGGCTGAGCCATGAGATGTTCGAGCAGGGCGGCATTGCAACGCAGGAGGATTGGCGCGGGCTTCAGGGGCCGCGGTTCGGACTATCCGGCGCGAGATACAGTATTTGCGCAGCCAAGGGCTGAAGGTGATGACCCTTGACGAAAAGGAGGTAGGGAGATAAAGATGAAACAGTTCAAAACCGTATTTCTACTCTTGGTTCCAGTCCTTCTGACCAGTTGTAGCGGTGGGCAATCTCTACGATGCGAAACATTTGACACTTTAGCACTTGGAGATCGGATAACAGTTTTTACCCAGGGCGGACCACCCGGGAACACTTTCCAGCCCCCCAACGGCGATTTTGTGGGAAGGGTCTTTTATGACGCTGACGGCAATCCAACGTCCGACGGTTTTGCGGAAATCGAGAACGCAACTCGAGCCGGGGGCACAGGCCATGATGTAGAGGTCAACAATATCAATTTCAGCTTTAGTGCTAACTTTGGTCAGACACTGAATAAAGTTAAATTCTCATTTGGTGAGTATGGCGGCAATCTCAATCTTAGCATCAATGGTCAAATGGTCAACTTCGATAACTTTGTTGATATCGATGGACAAGTGATTGGCGGTGTAAAAGTTACTGTTCTCAGCGGCGGTCTGGGTAATGATTCAGGAGAGATCGAGTTAAACGGAACAATAAGAGACGAAACAAACTCGGGACACATAACCGTTGGGGGGCAAGAGCTTTGGATTGATAATTTTTGTTGGGAACCTGCTCATTAGCCTGACTTTTTGCTGCACTGGCATTGCAGATAGTCACACGTTTACGCGGGGGGCTTATTCAAATCGTTATGTTGCACGCAACGTATGGAGGGAAACGCCATGGAAACAGTACCATTGAGCGCGTCGGTCATTCTGATCGCCCTTGCCGCGGTTCACATTCTCGAGGAGGCGGTGAAGGGCTTCCGCAGTTTTTTCAACACGGTGTGGTTCAACGGCAACAAGAACTGCCCGGTTGGTCGAATTAAGGGGGTATTGGTTGATAAGATCGGACTCTTTCTACTTCTGGCTGCCCTGGCGCTTACGGGCGCCTGGGTGGACGGTCGGTGGATTCTTATCGCGGTGGGGATCTTGACGGCAGACTTGCTACAGCACGCTCTCTTCAGTATTTCGAAGAAAAATTACACTCCGGGGGTTGCCACAAGCTTCCTCTATCTTGTGTACGTCGTGTACTTCTTCTCTCTGGATGAGCTGCAAATCCCGGTAGATGACCTTTGGGCGGGGATAGCGATGGCGGTAGGTGCGGCTTTCATAGGGGCTAATTACCTCGCCGCTCGGAGGAAAGTCCGGCTGGGGCGCTGCCAGGAGGCCGGAGCGTGACGGGGCACTCTGCCACCGTATCGAGTTGGCTCAGGCGAGGCATAACAATTCGCTGAACCGGCATCAGGCCTGTCGGCCCACCGCCAGTTAACTCAAGGCCGTTGAGACAGTGCAAACCATAAAGGCAGGGCCTTCCATAGCCCCACGCTCGACGGGGGATTTACAGCCCGCATGCTCAACCCGCCAGGCCCCGACTCTCCTTTGGATTTCCCATAATGAGCGTCGGGGCAGGGAATCCCCTTCGCGCATTTGAATCGGGGATTGCATCCCCCCAAAACGGGCGAGATGAGCAACCACGAGTCAGACGAGGCCCAACTCTATCGCACTTATGCAAAATTCTCATTCATTGAAGGATAGACTGGTATCCGAGGCGATGCTTTATTTTGCAGAACGTCCATTTCACCAGATCACACTGGCAGAGAGCCATCAATTACGTTTTGGGGTTCACTCTTGGGTCCAGTTACGATGAGATTTGAACAAGTCAACGGTCTCATCAAACTTACAAATCAGACACTGACCATCTAACCAGCCATCCAACCATCCAAATGTCCCACCACCGCGCATCTTTGTCCTGCC
The DNA here is from genome assembly GCA_046756745.1 of bacterium. Lineage (GTDB taxonomy): Bacteria > Zhuqueibacterota > Zhuqueibacteria > Oceanimicrobiales > Oceanimicrobiaceae > JBHHWX01. The sequence goes on from JBHHWX010000540.1 coordinate 2,705, forward strand.
AGCGTTAGCAAACCGCTGCCATTTTATCTAAATTATCGCGGCATTGTGGGAGCTATCGGTGTCAAAAAGGACTTACCAGATTCATCAGGAAGAATAAACACATGTTAGACTTTATGGAGCTGAACCAACATTAAACTATCTCAATGAAAGGAGACACGAACATGCGTAACATGACGTTGTTGGTTGCGATCCTCGGTCTGCTCGCACCGTCCATGGCGTTAGCTCAATCGTTGAGTTTCCTGGCCATCCCCTCGTCCGGCTTCACGCCGCAAAACAGCACCACCCATTTTGACCCTCCTCCCGGAAGTGCTGAGAATAGGGGATACGAGGGAAACTCCTCGGGCACGGCCCGGTTTTTCGGCGATAATGAGATAATGTTCGCGCCCGTCAACTTGCCTCACGGCTCGACGGTCATCTCACTCACTTGTGGCGGCAGGGCGGATAGACTCAGCCGCAGGATTGTCTTCAGATTGCGCCGCAACGAACCACAGCAGGCAAACGTGAATATGGCCTTGGTGTCTACCGACTTTAATGTAACGAGCTTCCAAACCAAGAGTACAACGTCGATCACGTCGCCCGTGATCGACAACCGAAGGTTCAATTACTACATGGTGGCCACCATAGTTGCGAACGGCCCCCCAGAGTGCCGGACCTGCTCCGTCAACAGGTGCACAATCGCTTACAGGTTGCCGTTGCCGTCAGTAGGTCCCCCAGTAGCAAAATAAGCGCACTTATCACCTGAAGACAACTCTCTGCGGTCGGAAATTACCATTGTCGTGCCGCCTAACAAGGGGCTGGTGTCGGACGCGCGACGGCGCGGTGATTTTTCAACGGTCGGTGCTTCGAATGAAGTTTGGTGGGAATGCGAAAGCTGTGCCTCGAATGTCGCGCGCCGCACAGCCCCATCTACTTGCTAAGAGTCAAGAAAAAAATCAAAAAATTCTTCAGGACGTTTGTAATGTCCCACCAGCGTTAAACCCAATCCCACCGAATTGCCACTCCGAAATAATGTTCACGCGTTCTTTAATTTGTCCTTGCATATAAGGTCATATTTATCTATATTTGTCCTTGCAAGAAAGGACAAATATGTTAGAGAAAAGCATCGTTCGAGAAATCACCGTTGATTTCCATGAGCGTAAGCTTCCGGCTTATACGCGTAGAATGGTCGATCTTACGTGTCCCGAGAATAAGATCCGCTGCCTGACAGGGGTGCGTCGCTCGGGCAAGACTTTTGCGTTTTACCAGCTCATCGATGATCTGCTCAAACAGAAGATAGAGAAGCAGAGAATTCTTTACATCAATTTCGAAGATGAGCGTCTTTTGCCTCCTTCCGCTTCGGATTTTTCAACCATCTTGAATACCTATTTTGAAACATTTCCGGCCTTCAAAGAGCAAAAGGTCTTTC
>JBHHWX010000541.1:0-4106 GCA_046756745.1 bacterium
CCCCCCCCCACCCCCATATCTGGGAGCCTCCCCGCCAGTTCCCAAAGAGCCATAAAATTAGGCGTCATGAGGAAATATCCTTTTAGTCATGTCAGCGTGGAGTAACTGTTGAAACCAGATGAAGCTTGGCGCACGCTACTAACGCATCTTCAAATGGAAATGCCCAAAGCAACCTTTGATAAGAGGGTGAGTGGCGCGCGCCTATTGAGCTTCGAAAACGGTGTTTTTACGATTGGGGTTACTGATGCTTTTACTCGCGATTGGCTAGAGGACCGCTTGACCCGCCTGATAGAGCGTCAGCTAGTTGGCATAATAAACACAGACACGCATGTGCGCTTCGTGGTCGAAGAGACGGAAAGAACAAAGCAAGATACCAATGAATTGCCAGAGTCTTCTGCTGACGTATCTTTCCTTGACGAAAACATTGACAATGCTCAAAGCATCGAAGAAACCTTTCGGCCCATTCAAACCGACCTTCACAAAATCATCTCGCGCCCTCATGCTCAAACGGTTGTTCCTGCATATCTCTTGAGGTGGCTACCCTACGTTGGGCCAGCCGGCGGTTGGTTCCTGATAGCAATGTATCAGGCATTTTATTTCTCGGCCAACGCACGCGTTTCCCGAGAGAATCTGGGAACCCTTTTCCGTGTAAACCGAAATTGGCTGCGCTCCTGGTCAGGGCTAGGCACAAATAAAATCGCATCTCTCCTCGAGTCGACATCACAGACATCATCGACCCACTTCATCAACTGGTTCATAAAAGGATCAAAACCTGCAAAAGGGCAAGCGCGTGAATATTGCTTCAGGATTGATATGCCTCTTACGCCAGGTGATATTGAATTTCTTACTAAATGGCTGGTCGATAATGGGATTCGGGATAATCCTATTGTTACACTTGAAAAAGCAATAAACACGCCTTCGCGGGATATCCTCCCTTACCCAGTCCCGCCTCCGGCAACCCACCACTATGGTTTAGCCCCAAATTCAACAACGGTACTTGAATTGGTGCATACGCTTTCAGGGAAGAAGAGAAACACAAAAAATCGTCATCAAATAACTGAATTAGCACGACAATTACAAACAAATATTCTGCACCCTAATGATAATCTTCATATCACGCATTACTTCTTGCGGAATTGGGTCAAACCTTTGAAGCCCGGTCCAGCCTGGGTCGTAATAATTTTGCGAGACAGAGGCTTCCAGGACACTGAGCGGGGGATTCTCCGAGACAAGGTGCGTCTCCAAAATGGCTACCAAGAACTGTCCTCGGTTCTGGGGGTATCGGAAGAAAGAATAAGTGACTGGCTACCGCCTCTTGAGGATCGGGTGCGCCGCAAAGGGGGAAATTCGCCAAAGAGATCCTGGCGATATCAACAAAAGAATCGCCAGCAAATTGAAAACTTTATCCTCTCAAAAACAGGAGACTTTGACACGAGCGGCAGTCAAGCTACGAAATACGTGTTTCGTATCCGCTTAGATGATCCGCTTATCCCAGAGCACGCAAAAATCGCTTTCTTGATTGAAACCATTCTTTGGCAGCGCATTCAAACAGGGAATGAGGCTATAGTAAACGACTTATTATCAATCTTAAACGAGGCGATTGATGCAAAACGGGCTGGAGTGGAATTTAAACAACTTATAAAGAAACCAGTTGAAGACCTTGGAGTGGAAAATAAACAGCGAGAAAACGACTTGAAGTGGAATTTAAACAGCGTAGTTTCGGGCTGGAGTGGATTTCGCGCGGGTCAAGATGAGCCTGAGGTGAAAATTAAACAACTTTCGGAGTGGACTCCGCGCGACATTAAAGCTTCTTTAATAAAGTCCTTTAACATAAGAGTTCTCTATGAGATTCACCAACTACTTCTACAAACAGGTTCAATGCCCACCGAGGAAGAGCCAAATAAAGTAGTGGGGGGGTGGACAGTTAATTTAGCTATGCAAATACTCACCTCGGGGGGCATTCAGCCCAATAAATGCAGACATTTTCAATCGTTGCTAGAAAAACATCCTGAGAAGCTCTCTCATTTGATCGGGTGGCTCCTTTACGGCTATGCAAACAGAACAAATAATGATCGCAGAGGTATTGACGCTCCCGAGCTTTATGCCGTATCTCGATTTGAAAAAAGTGCGCCTCAGCCCGTTTATTTAGAACTTGTTGAGAAACCGGTAGCTGAATTAGTACGATTGTTACAATATCCTTATTCTCGCCAGTTACCAAAAAATCATGGTCGCATTTTGAGCAAAGCAAACGAGAATGGTTTTCTAGATGTGCTGAAGGCGTTAGGGGTTCATCAAATCCTGGCAAGCACAAGGACGCGATGACCGAAAAGATAGACCAACTCCTGAAGAAGACCGCCGCAAATACGTCCAGGGCGAATTCGCCGCCTTCATCGAACACTGGAACGCTCCGCCCGACTGACCTCCCTGGCGACCCCAATTGCCCCACTGTTCCGGGATAGGGTATCTGCGTGCCAACGTCCCGGTCGGCCATCCCGAATTTGGCAAACTGCACATCTGCCTCTGCCGCCAGGCCACCGTGCAACAACAGGTGCGCGACCGGCTCTACGCCCTCAGCAACCTGAACGAACTCCAGAACCTCACCTTCGACACCTTCAGCCCGCGCGGCCAGATCGGCCTCGGCCCCTTCCAGGCGGATACCATTGAGCGAGCCTTCAACCAGGCCCGGCAGTTTGCCCGCCAACAGCAAGGGTGGTTGCTCCTGCAAGGCAAATACGGCTGCGGCAAAACTCACCTCGCGGCCGCCATCGCCAACGAAGCCGTCGCCCTCGACCTCCCCGCCCTCTTCATCACCGTCCCTGACCTGCTCGACACCCTCCGCTACGCCTACAACGACCCCGACTACACCTTCGAGCAGCGTTTCGAAGAAATCCGCCGCGCCCGCCTCCTCATCCTCGACGACTTCGGTACCCAAAACGCGACCTCGTGGGCACAAGAAAAACTCTTCCAGATCATCAACTTCCGCTACATCAACCGCCTCCCCCTCGTCGTCACCACCAATCTCTCCGTAGACCAGATCGAAGAGCGCATCCGTTCCCGGCTGCAAGACCCCGAACTCGTCACTCGCGTTCAGATTCTCTCTCCAGACTACCGCCGCCCTTACGACGACACTGGACACCACGCCTTATCCGCCCTCAAACACCTCAGCCATCTGACCTTTGGCAACTTCGACCTCCGCAAAAACACCAGTATTCCATCAGAAGATCAGCGCAGTCTCGAAAGAGCCTTCCGCGCCGCCCAGGCTTATGCCGAAAATCCCGAAGGTTGGATCGTCTTCATGGGCACGTTTGGGAGCGGCAAAACGCACCTCGCCGCAGCCATCGCCAACTACCGAGCTGGGTTGGGCCTCCCCCCCCTGTTTGTGATGGTGCCCGACCTGCTCGACCACCTACGCGCCACCTTCGCCCCCGACAGCCGCGTCCGCTACGATCGCCTGTTCGACGAAGTGCGGACCACCTCCCTCCTCATCCTCGACGACCTCGGCATCCAATCCATGACCCCCTGGGGGCGCGAAAAACTCTACCAACTCTTCAACCACCGCTACATCGCCCAACTCCCCACCGTGTTCACCATGGCGGATGCCATTGAAGACCTGCACCGCCGCGAACCCCGCCTCGCCAGCCGCATGCTCGACACCCGCGTTTGCCGTCTGCACGGCATCACCGCTCCTCCCTATCGCGGCGGTACCCCGCCCCCTCCTGGCCGGGGGCGGAAACGCTGAGATACTCAGGACCGTAGGGCGGAATGATATTCCGCCTTCTTTCCAGACAGCACTGTAGTAGGATAGTTGAACATTTGTCATCGTCCAAAAATAAGTTAACGATTTCCCATTGAGTTTACCAGTGAAAAGTATGAAGCTATTTACGGACAATTAGGAGATTTTTGATGACCATCAGAGTTGTAGCTATTGACGATCATCCCATCATATTGCGCTTTATCCAGGATGAGCTTGCCAAGCAAATGGACTTAGAATTAGTTGGGACACAAGACCACGGCAGCCATTTACTGAAGCTCGTCCGTACGGCTAATCCGGATGGCTCTTTGGGAACTGGCGGGGAGGCTCCCAGATATGGGGGTGTGGGGGGGGG
>JBHHWX010000542.1:0-4101 GCA_046756745.1 bacterium
GTGAGATTCCGGTCAATGTCAGCGGCGGGCTGCTGTCGTGCGGGCATCCCGTCGGTGCCACCGGCATTCGCATGGTGACTGAAATTGCGACGCAACTCAGAAACCAGGCAGGCAAACGACAAGTGAAAGGCGCAAAAGTGGGGCTGGCGCAGAATATCGGCGGGCCGGGAGCGATTGCCTCGGTGATCGTTTTGAGTTGTAAGGAGTGATTGTTCTATTGCTCTATTGTGTACAGATTCTGGAGAATCTGAAGAAAATCGTGTTGAAAAATGGATAAGAAGACGCCGGCGCATCTTGACGATTTTAGTCATGTTGTTGCGATGATCCGGGAGGCCCGCACCAGGGCTTATGCGAAGGTCACGAAGAGCTGATCAACCTGTATTACAACGTCGGCAAATTTGTCTCGGAAAAGGTCGCAAGTGCCGAATGGGGAACTGCGGTTGTGGACAGACTGGCGCAATTTATCAGGGAAAATCATCCCGAAATCAAAGGCTTTACCCGCCGCGGGCTCTACCGGATGAAACAGTTTTATGAGAGCTATAAGGATTCTGGATTTGTGACAACACTGTTGACACAAATTCCCTGGTCTGCACATTTGCATATTTTAAATAAAACCAAAACCATCAAAGAAAAAGAATTCTACCTTCGCCTTGCTATTAAGGAAAATTTGTCGGTGCGGGAACTCGAAAGGCAATTAAACACCGCTATTTTCGAGCGTTCCATGCTGGCGAATAAGATTGTGTCCGCACTGCCGTCACGATTGTATGATGAAAATATCTTCAAAGACACCTACGTATTCGAGTTTCTCGATTTGCCCAAAAATTATTCCGAAAAGAATTTGAGAAAGGCGCTGGTGCGCCACCTGAAAGATTTTATCCTGGAGTTGGGCAAAGGCTTTTCGTTTGTGAGCGAGGAATACCGGGTGGAAGTGGGCAACCACGATTATTATATCGACCTGTTGTTTTTTCACCGCGACCTGCGCTGCCTGGTGGCGGTGGAGTTAAAGATTGAAGAATTTCAGCCAGAGTTTATCGGCAAGATGAATTTTTACCTGGAAGCGCTGGACCGCGATGTAAAAAAAATGCACGAAAACCCAAGTGTGGGTATTTTGCTCTGCAAAGGCAAGAACGAGGAAGTGGTGGAATTTGCCCTGGCCCGCAATATCTCCCCCACCCTGATTGCCGATTACGAAACCAAGCTGATCGACAAAAAGCTACTGCGGGAAAAACTGCATGAGCTGATTGGCTGGGAAAACAGAGTCCGGGAAGCGGAAGTGAGGTATGGAAGATGAGTAAGAAAATATGAAAAAGGTGATTGTGGATGAGTGAGTGGAAGGAGCGTCTGTTGGGCGAAATAGTTACTTTTCAGTGTGGGTTTGACATTACAAAAAAAGAACCATTTCCTGTCGACTACCCTGTAGTATCTTCCGTCAAACAAAATGCCAGCATTGACTGGACAATTAAAGAAAGCGTAAAGGCCAAGCTGAAAGTGATTGTAAAAAGAACCTTACGCCAGTATGGCTATCCGCCGGATATGCAGAGGCTGGCAACGGAAACCGTTTTAAACAAGCGGAATTAATAGCTAATGAATTAGCGAAAGAAGAATAAAAGTCAAATTTATGTTCTATGTAAGTTTATTGCTTTTGCATCAAGAGCTCACATAACAACCGCATGACCACGGACGCTATCGCTCTGGCGTGATTTCTAAGCTCTGAGCACTGCCGCAAGCTGCATCTTTTTATCAAGTTAAGTGCCCTGAATGGCAGCGCCGATTATGCTGAATGTTCTATTGCTCCATAGTTCTATTGTTAGAAGCACGAGCGACGGGAACAGCAATGCAACAATGAAACAATCCGTTATAAACAAAAAAAGAAATATGAGCACTAAAAGAAAAACAATCCTGCTCGCAAAACCCGGTCTCGATGGCCACGACGTGGGCGTGAAAGTTCTGGGACATGCTCTGGTGGATGCGGGGTTTAAGGTGGTCTATACCGGCTTAAGAAAATCCATCGAGGAAATTGTCCGAACGGCAGCCCAGCACAATGTGGAACTGGTTGGGCTCTCCATCTTATCGGGGACGCATCTGGTGCTATGCGAACAGATGGCCACAGAGATGAAGAAGGCGAATTTGACCATTCCGTGGATCGTGGGCGGGAATATTCCGGATCAGGATGTTGAAGCCATCAAGGCGCAGGGGGCTGCAGCGGCTTTCCCGACCGGGACGACGATTGAGGGGGTCATCGATTATTGTAAGACGTTGGCTGAGGAAGATTGAGGCTTATCATAATTATGATGACATCTTTAAAAAATCCGAATATCGAATATCGACATCCGAAACAATTTCAAAAATCTCAATTTCTAATGTTCGAGACTCCTCCTTTTTAGGCCACATTCAGGAGTTAGCCTCAATCCAATCGTATTGAATTTCAAATGTTGGTGATTCGGATATGTTTCGAGTTTCGGGCTTCGAACTTCGAGTTTTTCATGGAACAATCTCAAATGTTCAATAAGTAATACGTCACCGTATTTATGAAATTGTGTACTAAGTTACTCCATTGTTTCCCCTGGTTAAAATCAGACCCGCTGAAACGTTTGACTATGACATTCTAAATACGTAATTTTAAAATGTTTGACATCCTGAAAATTGTCTATCCCATCGGAGGTCTTCATCAGTAGACAAAGATATGATTGAGAAGTGCATTGCTTTGGCCCGTAAATATGGTGCGACGAAATTGATTTTGTTCGGCAGCGCATCGAAAGACCCGGGTCATGCCAATGATATTGATTTAGCTTGCGATGGGATAGAAGGTTGGAAACTCTTTGAGTTCGGGGCAGAGTTGGAAGAGTTGAGTGCTATGCCTGTCGATATTGTCCCTCTCAAACCGCCGACACGATTTACAAAGTATGTGGAAAAAAAGGGGCGTATCATTTATGAATTATGAGGAGCTTATTTTCCACCGAACTGGAAACAAAATTCGTCCCTTTTAGACGCTTCAGGAACGTCGTACATCATGGCTATGGCTTTCAGCTCGACTGGGATCGAATCAAGCCAGGAATCGAAGAAATTCAATCCATGTATTCGCAATTCAAGACCGTAGTCAAACTACGATTAACAGAATTAAAGCCTTAGCCTATGACCGGACAAACCATTTCCCACTACAAAAGCTCGGTGAAGGCGGCATGCCTTCCTTAGTGATAAAATATAATAAATTGGTCTCCCTGCGAAGCGGCCTTCCTTTTGTTGAGCGTAACAGGAGATTGGTCCGCGCTAGCGGGGGAGGCGTCAATTATGATTGGGAAGACTATCCTCACATTATCGTCTCTTAGAGAAGTTGGGAGAGAGTGGCATGGGATCGTCTACAAAGCCGAGGACAACAAACGCAAGCGCGATGTCTCTATCACGTTTCTGCGGAGGAAAATGGCCTTAAAGCAATGATTAGATTTTTTGTTTACTTTGGTGCAAAAACACCGTACATTCCTGCAACATGATAAACAGAATGGTCTCGTTGCCTGAAAGGGGCTCATTTTTTCTGCTCGGCCCGCGGCAGACGGGGAAAAGCACGCTGATTGACGCCAAGTTCCGCTCCCGGACCTGGAAGCTTGATCTGCTGCTGAGCGAGAGCTTTTTCACTTATTCAAAAGATCCCGCACTCTTTCGCAGAGAAGCGCTTGAAAAGCTAAATAACCGGCAAATCGACGCCATTTTCATCGATGAAATTCAACGGGTTCCGGCGCTGCTGAATGAAATTCATTTCCTGATGCAGCAACATCCCGACTGTCGTTTCATCCTGACAGGATCGAGCGCCCGCAAGCTCAGACGAGGCGGAGTTAACCTGCTGGCAGGCAGAGCTGTTGAAAGGCGGCTCTTCCCTTTTGTTTACGAAGAGATCAGCGATGATTTCAATCTCGATGAAGCGCTGCTGTTCGGGACGCTGCCGCCGTTGCTCGGTCGCGATAGAGAAGAAAAGAGAGATATTCTCGAGGCGTATGTTCACACTTATTTACAAACGGAGATTCAAAGCGAGGGGATCGCCAGAAATCTCGGCGGGTTTTCAAGATTTCTCGATATGGCGGCCAGCCAGTTCGGCGAATTGCTCAACTA
>JBHHWX010000543.1:0-4092 GCA_046756745.1 bacterium
GCGATGGCGACCGGCGGACATTCTTCGGCGCAGATGCCGCACCCCTTGCAGTACGAATAGTTGATTTCGAATGTATGCCGGGTAATGCACCCTTCGGGGCAGTAGAGCCAGCAGAGCGCACAACGCGTGCATTTGTCATAAGAGATAACCGGACGGAGGCTGCGCCAGGCTCCGGTTTTGTTATCCTCAGACCATCCCGGATCGTAGGTCAGTGTGTTTTTAGCGCGCTTCACGAAATAGTCATATTTCTCCATACCCATAGCATGTGCTCCTGTCTTGTGTTATTAACTAACTAATGTCTGAACGAAAACTCGAAAAAAGCGCGATTTAAAAACCTCTTCGCGAAGGCGTCCCCGCCGAGCGAATTTTACTCCGATTCGGTGCCCAAAAAATCCTCGGCGAGACGCCTTCGGGAAGCGCTTTTGGGCTTTCCCGCCAAGCTTCTAGACGGGTGATTCTCAATTAGCACATCAACCCTGACAGGGTTCTGAACGGTAAACTAGAGCTGTGATCGTCCAATTAACCCTGTCAGGGTTATACTTTGAAGATATCGCCTTCCAAGCTCTCGTAGGCCTTTGTTGCCATTCGAATGTTGATATCTGCCTTGTCGCCAAATTTTTCACCCAAAATCGAAGCAATGGATTCCATTTGAACCAAGCCCGTTGCTTTCGCAAAAGCTCCGATCATCGCTGTGTTCGTGATCGCTTTTCCCATGATCTCCAGCGCAACACCTGTGGCATCCAGTGTAAAGAGGGAGATGTTCTTTGCGGTCAAAGCATAGCCATATTTGCCTGACCGCAGTTCTTGGTTGACCGTTTCCGGGGATTTGGTCGTATTGAAAATCAGCACGCCGTTCTCAACAAACCCCGGCATGATATTCACAAAATGCCATATTGTTGGGTCGAAGAGACAGAGAACATCGGCCGTGGTGGCGCTGCATTTCAACAGGATTGGCCGGTTGCTCATTCGCAGAGAGCATGAGGATAAGGCGCCTCTTCTTTCGGGTCCGAAAGTCGGGATAGATTGAGCGAATTTTCCTTCTGCGATCGCTGCCTTCCCCAACAGTTCACCTGCGGTGACGATGCCCTGCCCTCCTCGTCCTTGCAGCCTGACCTCGTGGATTTCATTTTTTGTGTGCTTATTCACGGAAACCTCTTCGACGGTCATTTCACTAGTCCTCACAGAGGACAATTAATTTAGAGAGATTTTGTTGCAAAAGCAACATTTTTGGTCAATCACTATTCATCCGGTAACCCTATAATTGGTCACCAAAATCTCGTTTATTGGCCCGCGTTTGGCTTTATCAGAATTGATCATACGGTTCGCTTTGACCCGAAACAAATTGTACTCCTTGTACAAATCATCGAAAAAGTCGTCTTGGGGATTCACGTTTTTCGGGTCGGAATTGCTGAGCATCAATTTGCTTTGTTTTTTGTCGAGCTGGGTGAAAAGTTTTGCCAGCTCTATTTGCTGCTCGTCGTTGAATTGAAATCGACTATAGGATGTGAAATGAGCTGTTTTGCTCAAAGGCCGGTATGGCGGGTCGAAATAGACAAAGGAATTCTTCTCAACGGTTTTTTGGATATCCGTAAAATGCAGCGTTCGGATTTCGGCGATTTGTAAGATTTCAGCGACCATGAATAAATTCTGCGCGTCGCATATTTTCGGGTTTTTATAATCACCGGTAGGAGTGTTAAACTCGCCTTTCGAGTTCATCCGGAACAGACCGTTGAAGCAGGTTCTATTTAAAAAGATCAACTGTGCGGCGCGGGATACCCAGTTTTCGGAGTAGGTTTTGTAATTGATTTTGAACCTGTGTTGATTGTATGTCTTACGGACGTCGTAGAAGACCTGCTTTCTTTTTTCATTGTCTAACTGCTTATATTTCCGCGCATAGCGTTCCAAAATACCGATTAATTTCTCGACGTCATTCTGGATGACCCGCCATACCAAAATGAGCTCGTCATTGATATCGCCGAGAAAAGCGGAACCCACGTCGAAGTTTTTCACCACATCGAAAAAGACCGCGCCGCTGCCGAGAAACGGCTCGATGTATTGCTTGATTTTTCCGCTTTTGAGCTCTGCAGGATAGTACTTTTGAAACGTGTCGATGAGCTGGGTTTTGCCACCCGCCCATTTCAAAAATGGCCGCGCCGAATTATTTTTTATGGGCATATCTTATCCGCCTCGCTTGTGTTCTGTAGGTCTTATTAAGAGTCAGCCACTCCACACTTGCCGCGCCACATTCGCAACCAGTCGTAATTTCCTTTCTTGAACTTCAAAAAGATAGGATAAAATTCTTAACTGTCAAAAGAAAAAGTGCAAAAATAGAACACGGATAAGACGAATTTAACGGAATTTCTTAATCGGGAATCCATTAACCCTATAAAGAAATTGTGAAACGGAGAGTTCAACTCAAGAAAAGATACAGTGGCACGAATAGGATGTTGTCATCCAGATGTAAAAGATTGCGACTAACCACTAGCGCGTGTTTGGTTTTAAATTGAGTCCGGAAAGTCAAAACTCCTGAGAGGCCTTTCTTACGGTTAATTTCGCGTCGGTATTTCACTTCAATTGGAAGGAGTTGTTGTGGAGATTCTAAAACAAAATCCACCTCTTTGTTGCGTTCTCTATAATAATAGAGGCGACTCCTCTCGGAGTAATTTTTTAGATGTAAAAAGACAGCAAGTTCAGCTAAGATACCCCACAAGCCGTGCGACTCTATTTTTTCAACATCAAGCCGCTGTATATTTACAAAAAGCCCCGGATCCTCTGTGTAGATTTTTTTGTAAGCGCGCATTCTGCTGGTAGCGGTCTTTGCATATTTTTCCAAAAGATAAACAAGGTGACTCGCTTTCAGATAGTGCAGATAATTGGAAATTTTTTGTCGAGGCGCTTGAAAAGAATTGGCCAAGTCATGGAAATTTAACTGCCGGCCACTATTTTCGATAGCGTTGAGCAGCAATTTTTGTAACAAGGTAAGGTCGTTAACTTTGAAAATTTCAGGAATATCGTAAAAGATAACCCGCTCTGCGATATTCTCCCAAAAGTACTGACGACGGCTGCGTTCGTCTTTCATTTGCAAATATTCTGGAAATCCACCTTGAAGAAGATAATTGTGCAGGCTCGTACTGATTTTCTTCTGGTGAAGGTTGATTTCTTTGTTCATTTCAGTTAACTTTTTGTATAAACGATTCCAGTCGCCGCTTGCAAAAGTCGAGAGCCAAATGCCTCTCAGATCAGCATAGACGTCTATGATCTCTGGTGGAGATGAATGGAGTTTCAAAACTTCACCAAATGTAAAGGGGGTTACAGGAAAAGTCATGACCCGGCCGACGAGACTTTCTTTTACCTTTTTTTGCAGAAAAGCGGCCGAAGAACTTGAAGTGATAAATTTCAAAGGATACTTCAAATCATAATAGCGCTTCAAGTAGAGTTCCCAATCCGGGAATTTCGTAATTTCGTCCAGAAAAAGATAAATCGGTGACCGAAGCTCGGATAATGGTTTGCCAAGCAGGTACTTTTCGGTGTATTCAATGATATCTTCAAAGAGCGATGCTTTTTCCAGCAAAGGGTCATCCAACGTGAGATAGAAAATGTGTTTTGCCGGTGTTTGATTTTTTATGAGAAAATGGATAAGTTGGTAGATCAGCGAGGTTTTGCCCACGCGTCGCGGACCTTCGATCAGCAATATCTGACGCTCATTTAGCGCTTTTACGAGTTCCGGGAAAAGGGTTCTTTCGATTTTCTCTATAAATTCCGGACGAACACTCCCTGAGGTCCACCAGTGGTTGATTTCCGGGAAAAGCAGGTAGTTTGTTCTTTGTTCTTGCATTTTAGTTCTATTTAATTAACTTATTTGTTGCATTTTAGTTCATAATTTAAGATAACTGTTAATAAAGTCAAGTGGTAAATCTACAAACTCACTCGCTCCCAAATGTAACCGGTCAGTTACGGGGTGACGGAGTACAAGCTTCAGCTTGCTCTTAGAGGGGCGGGGCAAAAGCACGCTAAAGCGTGAACACGCAACGAATGATCCATCCACTTAGCGAAGGCGTCCCGCCGAGCGCTCTACAATACTTATCGGACATC
>JBHHWX010000544.1:0-4088 GCA_046756745.1 bacterium
TATATTGTTCATTATTCTGTTATTAAGCCTGAAATTGCTCAAAGCAAAATATTGGATGCCGAAGAAAAAGCTATCAAAGAAATTTGTGAGATTCTCAATAAAAAAGAAGGAACGGTGAAATCGCTGCTTTCAAGAGGATTGACAAAAATGAGGAATCTCTTAGCTTAAGGTTCTATGCCATTTCGCAGACGTCTATTTCAATTCTGTCGCAGTTTCCTCCAACATAAAAAATAGAAGAGAGTGCAACCTTTCTTCGAATTCAGTCATTAAGGGCTTTAAATAACGGATGAAGTATCATGAACAAAAAAGAGTTGATAAAAAAAATGGAAAATCTCAAAAAGCCCGAAGTATCGAGTACACACCACAAGCAACAGCTCAAACTTACTCTCCTCAACAGTAAGAAATCAGCGACATTTGGTTTCTTTCTCATTCTAACCCCGTTTTTATTTCTCTTTGGGGTGATGTTTAAGTATTATCTGAAGATTGATTTTTCTATTGCGACGTTTTTTTACGAATGGATAGCCGCCATCGATCCTGATTCTGATTCCTCGATAATCAGTTGGTTGATTCGGTTCTTATTGTTGGGTGGACCTGCGATTGCGGTCATGATCAACTTGTTTGCGATTCTACATTTTCAGTTTGACAGGACGAGCCGAGAAATTCAAGTCACTTTAAAACTTAAATGGCTGAATCTGGCCATTGTGGCGGTATGTTCTTGTATCCTCATGATTTTCTTTTTCTATTTGCTGGTAGAAAACATCAATCATCCTTAATTTTCCTATTATTCAAAAACGGTATTTTGCAATGATTCGACACCGTTTGTAACGGGGGTCTTTGTAAGTCTAACCTAAATTGAGCAATTCCTGACCGTGGGGGGGAGTCGGTGTACACGCTTCAGCTTGCTGGGGTTTGGGGAAAAACACGCTGAAGCGTGAACACCCTATTCTGAACACCTGAACCCGTTGATAGGACAATTCAAAGCTAAATCGCTCAATTTAGGTCTAAGTTAATCAAAGGATAAACGGCTTATTTAAAGCACGGTCACAGACCGTGTTAGATCATTTCTGCACAATGATGTTATGATATTTCGTTTTCATGTTTCCCCTTTTTGTTTCTCTGCGTGCTCTGCATCCCTGCGTTAGATTAAAGCAGACTCCTTCCTTTTCGTAGACGCCCCTCAATTTCATAGAAGCGACCCTTTACATTAATGTTCAATCATATTTTGCCGATGTAACGGTTAGAATAGGAACTTAAACTTGAGGTTGCAAATGAATCGAATTCTCTGGTTAAGTAGCTCCGAAGTCACTCGCAAGCTGGATATCAGTCTTCGACAACTCTACTATTGGGAGCTGAAAGGCATTATCAAGCCCCGGATGATCACGATGGGATCTCGTGAATTCAAACGTTATTCTGCAAAAGATCTGGAAATCTTGAAACAGATCAAGTCTTATTTAGATCAAGGATACACATTAAGTAGCGCCACTCAACGTGTTGAAGTTGAGTAACGTGGCCACGAATATATGCTTCTAACAAGTTCAATCTTTATGTTTGGTACCCTTCTGGGAAGTTTTTTGAATGTGTGTGTGTACCGGCTACCAAGAAAAGAGTCCATTGTTTGGCCTCGTTCATATTGTATTCATTGCAAAAGCACAATCCCGCTTTGGTATAACATTCCCATTATCAGTTACATCCTTTTACGAGGGAAATGCCGGTTTTGCAAAAGCAGGATCCCTTATCTCTATCCATTGCTTGAGCTTCTTACCGGCGCGCTGCTGGTTTTGGTTTGGCTGCATTACGGTCTCACTGCATCTTTTGTGCATTACTCGGTTTTGATTTTATTATTACTGCCTATTAGTTTTATCGACTTAAATCATAAACTTATTTTAAATGTTTTAACCTTTCCCGGCATTGTTATTGGGCTACTTCTTGGAATGTTGACAAATGAGACTTGGATGTTGCAGGGAATTTTCGGCACGATTGCTGGCGGCGGTTTTCTTTGGCTTATCGGCTTGTTTGGTAAAGTATTGTTTAAACAAGAAAGCATGGGTGGGGGAGACATTAAATTAGCAGCGATGGTCGGAACCTTTATCGGTCCGCAGGTCTTGATTGCCTTATTCCTGGCTTTTTTTTTAGCTCTGCCTGTTGTCGTGCTTGGTTTAGTTAATGGCCGGATTCGACCTGGCAGTACTCTGCCGTTTGGGCCCTTTATCTCGCTGGCAACCGTTGTTGTGGTCTGCTTTGGTCAATCGCTTTACGAGTTCTACTTGGATTTTATGGGATACATCTAACTCGTGTCTGAACGAAAACTCGAAAAATGCGCGAGTTCAAAACCTCTTCGCGAAGGCGTCTCGCCGAGCCAAGCAAGAATTCACCCTTCGGCGAAGAGGCCTTCAGGAAGAGAAGGTGGTTTTTATTTTGACACGAATTAGCTTCAAAAGATTTATGAGTTGAATAATTCATCGCCACCAAGACACCCAGACACAAAGGGTTCACAACGTATTAATGCCTCCGTGTCTGCAATTTATGAATGATCCAGGATGAAAGATATTCGCATAAATTTCGAAGACAACCGTATTCAAAAATTTATCGGTGAGTTATTACAACTTGCTCGTGAAGCATTGGTTGAATTGAATGCAAGTCATGTTTGCGTAGCTTCGTATCAATTCTTGTGCAGAAAGATCGAAGTCACATCGCCACGGTCGTTGTCTCCAAACGATTTACAAAGAATCAAATCCGCAATCACGAAACAACTGCATGGTAAGTTACAGCCAAGAAAGCTGAGTTGTGTCATCAATGGGCTGAATGAAGAAAAATACGAGATGGACACATCCGGAGGGAAGCTTCATAAAAATCTTACCGTACCTGTTTCAATTGAGAAAGTGCTCATAGGAATTCTGTTTGTCGGCAGTTTCGAAACGGATGTTGAACTTCTTGATGCCAGGTTGGTCGAACAGTTCTCTAAGTATATTTCCGGGGCATTGCGACATTTATGGTCTCTTAACTCTCGTAAAAAAGAGCAGTTCGAATTACTGGCGTCTCGCGTTATCGATGGTTTGATTCTCTGCGATTCGAAAAAGAAGATCAAATTTATTAACAACTCAGCAAAAAGAGTTCTCGGAGTTTCTGATGAAAAAGAATGGATCGGGAGACCTCTCAATGAACTCGAGACAAGTTACTTAATCGATAATCTCGATGAAGCGTTAGAGGCGGGTATTTTCGAGCTCAACAAGGTCGAGAATTCGGCGCACAATCGTAAAAAATTGATCGGTATCCATATCGAATTACTGAGAAATGCAAGGAATCATGAAATTGGGTGGATGATCATTTTACGGGATGTCACTCGCAATTGGCAAAGCGATCAAATGCGTACGGTGCTCTCGGTGGCGAGCCATGAAATTAAAACGCCCTTACACTCTATCCTCGGCGCTGTCGATCTCCTTTTAGAACATGATCTCGGAAAGCTTAACAAGCAGCAACGACAGTGCCTTAAAATTATTCGGGACGATATTCACAGACTAAATCGCCTGCTTACGGATATTTTAGAACTCTCTAAGTTTGACGAAGGGGTCCAATTCGTAGATCGCAGAAACCAAGTTGTTCTTGGTCTGATGGTTAAGAAAGTTATCGAATCCTTTACGTCCTTTGCTCGGTCCAAAAATATCCGGATCGTGTGTGATATTCCGAAAACCATACCTGCTTTTAAAGCGAACCGGGATAGGCTGCAGCAGGTGATTGTGAATTTAGTCGAAAATGGGATTAACTATTCGCTTCCGGGTGGAAAGGTAGAAATTATCGCTGAGTTATTAAGCTCGAGTCTAAAGGTTTCGGTTCGGGATAAAGGAGTCGGCATCCCTACAAAAGATTTTGATATCATCTTTGAGCGTTTTAAGCAGTTGGATAATCATCCGGAAGAAGGTAAGCAGGGCAACGGTCTTGGGTTGAGTATTGCAAAAGAAATTGTCGAAGCCATGGGTGGAAAAATTTGGGTAGAAAGTGAATTGGGTTGTGGCAGTACGTTTATGTTCACCATACCGATTTAGAAAAAAATGTCAAAGCCTAAAGGGTCAGTTATCCGTATGTCAGATAAT
>JBHHWX010000545.1:0-4081 GCA_046756745.1 bacterium
GACGATAGCGACCTGAGCAGTGAAGTAGTCAAGGTCGTCGATACTCATTTCACTGAAAAAATCAAGAACGCTGGAACGGATATATCCGCGTCGTCAATGAGCTGACCTACGCAAACGTACTTATTAAGATTTATAATAAGGTAATGGTTAAGGCGCCACAGGCCATTCTGCATACAGGGCTTTCGCCTGCGCCATAAATGAGAATGTCTTTCCTCTGACCCGGGACGTCTGTTGGAGATGCAACCCCCTTGCGAGCGTGAGCAGGTGGGTTCCAGACGAACTCCGCGTTAAATTTTTTAATGTCTAACGCAGCAAGCCGCAACCAAAATTAATTCAGGCCTAAAGAAAACTATTCGGGCTGGCAAGATTTTCAGGGATGATGCGGCTTAAATATTAGACGTATAAAGTCTCCGGAAACAAATTAACTTGAAATAGTCCTATCTAAGTGTATATATTAGTCATTCTAATATAAATATGTGACTAATGAAAGAACAAGTCGACAAGAAGTCGCTTAGTGAACGAGACATCTGTACAAAATACATTACGCCCGCGTTGGCAAGGGCGAAATGGGATGTTCAGACACAGATTCGCGAAGAAGTCTCTTTTACCGCAGGACGTGTGCTTGTTCGCGGCAAGATGGTGATGCGCGGCAAAGCCAAACGTGCCGACTACCTGCTTTACTACAAACCGAACATACCCATAGCCATCGTTGAGGCGAAAGAGAATAGCCTGCCTGTCGGCGCCGGCATGCAGCAAGCCCTTTCTTATGCCGAAATGCTCGAGATTCCATTTGTCTTCAGCAGCAACGGTGATGCTTTCCTTGAGCATGACAGGACAGTCAAGCAGGGAACAGTTGAAATCGAACTGCCACTCGCTGCTTTCCCAACCCCGGAAGCTCTTTGGCGGCGTTATTGTTCCTGGAAAGGCATCGAGCTCGAAAACCAGTCTATCGTCACCCAGGACTACCATACAGACGGCAGCGGTAAGTCACCTCGTTACTATCAGCAGATTGCCATCAATAGGACGACCGAAGCGATAGCCAAAGGTCAGAAGCGGATTCTACTGGTGATGGCCACCGGCACAGGTAAAACCTACACCGCGTTTCAGATCATCTGGCGTTTGTGGAAGTCCCGGACAAAGAAACGCATTCTATTCCTGGCCGACCGCAACATCTTGGTTGACCAAACCAGGACCAACGACTTCAAGCCGTTCGGCGGCGCGATGACCAAGATCAGGAAACGTCAGATCGACAAGTCGTATGAAATCTACTTAGCCTTGTATCAAGCGGTCTCCGGTACTGAAGAGTGGCAAAACATCTACCGGCAATTCTCTCCTGACTTTTTCGATTTGGTGGTCGTCGACGAGTGTCACCGCGGCAGTGCAGCCGAGGACTCGGCCTGGCGCGAGGTCCTGGACTACTTCAAGAATGCCACCCAAATCGGTATGACTGCCACACCCAAAGAAACAAAGTATGTTTCCAATATCGATTACTTTGGCGCGCCGGTTTATACTTACTCACTGAAGCAGGGTATTGATGATGGTTTTCTCGCACCCTACAAAGTCGTACGAATCGACCTGGACAAGGATTTAACCGGTTGGCGGCCAGAAAAAGGTAAGCGCGACAAATATGGTGAAGAGATTGAAGACCGGATTTATAATCAACAAGATTTTGACCGCTCGCTTGTGCTCGAGAAAAGAACCGAGTTGGTTGCGCGCAAGGTTGCCGAATTCTTGAAAGCGACCAACCGCTTTGACAAGACGATTGTATTTTGCGAGGGCATCGACCACGCGGAGCGAATGCGCAGCCTGTTGGCAAACGAAAGCTCAGACCTCGTTGCTTACAATAGCAAGTACGTCATGCGCATTACCGGCGACAACGAAGAAGGCAAGATGGAGCTGGATAATTTCATCCACCCGGAGAGCCGCTATCCGGTGATTGCGACAACTTCAAAGCTGATGACGACGGGAGTTGATGCACAAACGGTCAAACTCATTGTGCTTGACCGTCGCATCCAGTCGATGACTGAATTCAAACAAATCATTGGGCGGGGAACGCGCATTCACGAGGATTTTGACAAATTCTATTTCACCATTATGGATTTCAAAAAGGCCACCGAGCTTTTTGCGGATCCGGATTTTGACGGCGACCCGGTGCAGATCTACGAGCCCGGACCTGATGATTCGCCTGTGCCGCCAGAGATTGAGGATGAGACCCTGATCGACGAAGAAGCTGAGGACGAAGCGCGCATCGAAGTGACCGGTCCTGGCGCAATCATCGACAAGTGGCCACCCACGAAACGAAGGAAATTCGTGGTCAATGATGTTGAAGTCACGGTGGCATCAGAGCGGGTGCAGTACTATGACAAGGACGGCAAGCTCATCACGGAATCGTTGCGTGACTACACACGAAAAATGGTCAGTCAGGGATACACTTCTCTGGATAAGTTCTTGACGGCCTGGAAAAGCGCTGAGAAAAAACAGGCAATCGTTGAAGAACTTCAGGAACAGGGCGTCATCCTTGAAGCGCTTGCAGAAATGGTCGGACGAGATTACGACCCGTTTGATCTCATCTGCCACGTGGCATACGACCAGCCGCCGCTGACACGCCGCGAGCGAGCTGAGAATGTGCGCAAGCGCAATTACTTCGGCAAGTATGGCGAGCAGGCCCGAAAAGTACTCGAGTGCTTGCTCGAGAAATACCAGGACGAGGGCGTCGGTAATATTGAAAGCATGAACATACTGAAACTAAAGCCAATTAGCGACTTGGGAACCCCGGTCGAGCTGGTGAAAGCGTTTGGCGGCAAGCAGAAGTATTTGGACGCCATAGCCGAACTCGAGGGCGAACTCTATAAAGCAGCTTGACAGAAGAAGGAGAACCATTTGAGCATCAGCACAACCATCAAATCCATTCAGGATATCATGCGCAAGGACGTCGGTGTGGATGGCGACGCGCAGCGCATCAGCCAGTTGGTCTGGATGATTTTCATGAAAATTTTCGACGACCGCGAGAAGGAATATAAAATCATGCGCGACAATTACCGCTCACCGTTGCCGGAAGCGTTACGCTGGTGCAATTGGGCGGCTGATTCCGAAGGCATGACTGGCGATGAATTGCTCAACTTTGTCAACAACCAGCTCTTTGTGCAGCTCAAGGATTTATCATTGGTTGCCAATGGCGACCGGCGCGCTTTTGTCGTACGTTCGCTGTTTGAGGATGCTTATAATTACATGAAGTCCGGCACCCTCATGCGCCAGGTTATCAACAAGATCAATGAGATTGACTTTAACAAGAGCGAGGACCGCCACCTGTTTGGCGATATCTACGAACAAATCCTGCAGGGCTTGCAGAATGCCGGCAACGCCGGCGAGTACTACACCCCGCGCGCCGTCACGCAGTTCATTGTCGATATGGTGAACCCTAAGCTGGGAGAGAAAGTGCTCGACCCGGCGTGCGGCACCGGCGGCTTCCTGACTTGCGCCATCGAGCATGTGCGCAAGAACTACGTCAAGTCGGTGGAGGATGAGGAGATGCTGCAAAAATCCATCGTCGGGGTGGAGAAGAAACCGCTGCCGCACATGCTGTCTGTGACTAACATGATCCTGCACGACATTGAAGTGCCGGAGCAGATTAAGCACGACAATACCCTTTCCCGCCCTTTGCGCGATTACGGGCCGCGCGACCGGGTGGATGTGATTGTGACCAATCCGCCGTTTGGCGGCCAGGAAGAAGACGGCATCGAGAGCAACTTTCCGGCCAGCTACCGCACGCGCGAAACCGCTGACCTGTTTCTGGTGCTGATCATGCATTTGCTGAAAGACGGCGGCCGCGCCGGTATGGTTCTACCTGACGGCTCCCTGTTTGGCGAAGGCGTGAAAACCCGCATTAAGGAAAAGCTGCTGCAGGAGTGCAACCTGCACACCATCGTGCGCCTGCCCAACGGGGTATTCAACCCCTACACCGGCATCAAAACCAACCTGCTGTTTTTTGAGAAGGGCAGACCAACCGAAGAGATCTGGTATTACGAACACCCGTATCCGCAAGGGTACAAATCCTACTCCAAAACCAAACCGCTGCGTATTG
>JBHHWX010000546.1:0-4068 GCA_046756745.1 bacterium
GCCCTCAATCGAGACCGTGGCATTTGTAACTATTTTAATAGGACCGTTATCCAGAAACCGGTCGGGAAGTGTTTTTCCCTTCGCGACGGCGTCCTCGCCGAGCAGACTCTATGCTGAGAAGCCCTCGGCGAGACGCCTTCGGGCAAGTGAGTTAGGTTTTTCCGACCGCATTTTTTAGGTAGTATGGTAGAAAAAACCCTACCGGATCGCCCCGGCTTGTCCGGAGCGGCGCGGGTCCGCGCCGGCTCGTACCTTGCCGTCTTCAATAACGGCAGTGGAAGCATATCCCATTCGCAGCTTGCCGCGCAAGGAAATACGTTGCAAATCATGCCCCAGAGTGCGAAGCTGGCTCAAGACTCCCGGGGAAAACCCATCTTCCACTTGCACGACAATCTCATGCACTTGTTCCCGGTTTTTTGAATCCCGCCGGACGCTTACCAAGAAACGCGGCTCTTCAATGGCCTGTTGCGGTCCAAGCCCGTGATCGACGACACCGACTACAATTTGGTAAAAACTGCACTACCCAGATATTTCCATTCAGGGTGAGGGCCAGACGGCCATCGCTGGCATAGGCCGGGTCTGCCAGTCCGGATGAAGGGGAGGAGGCCTGCCCTCGGGTTTGAGGCACGAGAAAAAGGCTACAGACGGCAAGTAAGAGTGGGATCATAGCTCTTGCCTTTAACTGGTTCATCCGTTGCTTCAGTTTGGTGTGACGGGTTTTATCCAGAGTGCGCGCTACGCGAGTCTGAGCTGTGCGAGGCGAATGAGCACTAGGCCTTGATGTTATGCAATCACTCAAAAGTCGTCGTTATCCACGTCCCGAATGAACCGGACTAAGCCTTCAAAGTAGGTTTTTTGATCATCATACATCGCCATGTGGCTGCCGTTCGGGCAGTAGAGGTAACGTCCGGTCTGTACTGCGCTCGCCATCCATTCCATGTGTTTGGGGTTCATCGTATCGTACTGCGCGCCGATGACGAGGGTCGGTACTTTAATTAATCCCAGGTCGTCGGTACGATCCCAATTCACAAGCTTGCCGCTGGCGCCAAGTTCACTTGGCCCTTGCATCGGCACATAGATCGCGGGATTCAAGTGCTTAAAGGCACGATTTACGGGGTCCGGCCATTCACTGGCAGTCATACGTAAAATATGGTAAACATAGTGATGCTCAACGAGCAATTCCATGTACGCTGGATTCCCGTAATCCTCAGCCGCCTCGTAGGCTTTTATCTTAGCTAGAGCTGCCTGGTCCATATTTCGCATCAGTACGTTCTCAGCATATTCGTTGTAAGCAGGGATACTGGCCATCATATTGGAGATGATGAGCCCTTTGAGATTCTGCTGATATTTCAGCGCGTATTCGATAGCCAAGATACCGCCCCATGATTGGCCATAAAGATAGAAGTTTTCCTGAACCAATCCCAGCGATTGGCGCACCTGCTCCACTTCCTCCACAAAGCGTGGCAAATCCCATAACTCCGGCTCATCTGGCTGGTCGCTGTAATACGAGCCAAGCTGGTCGTAGTAGTAATACTCGATGCCCGCCGAAGGGAAGTAGCTGTCGAAGGCTTCAAGGTATTCGTGTGTCACGCCCGGGCCTCCGTGCAAGAGAAGAACCTTTATGCGTGGATTGTTGCCAATACGCTTCGTCCACACCCTAAAGGTTCCCTTTGGCGTTTCGACTGGAACCATCTTCACACCACCGCTAAGTACGTCGTCGCGGCCGAAGTTGTCCAGGTAAACCGCCGGAACCGAATGGTCCGGGGAGTCCTTGGCGCAGCTATACAGGACCAGAACGCTAACAATAAGCAATACAATTCTCTTCATAGTAGCCCTCCTAATCAAGGCGAAGCAACAGTGACTTCACCAGTTTTGTTTTATATCACCGCAAAGTGCGTGGCTGAATAACGCTTAATTCATCTGAAATTTATTGTTAGAGTTTGTTCAATGAACTATGTCACGTTTTTGCTTAGCTTCTGGGTCTCATTCAAGGGTTTGAGTCTATCGTAAAAGTGTTAATTTCCTTACTTTTGTAATCTTGTTAGAGCGCAATTTATAGAAATAGATCCCGCTTGACACAGGTACCCCCATGTCATTCTCCCCATTCCAGGTCACGGAATGTGAACCTGCTGATTTTAGTTCATCCACTAAGGCCATAACTTTATCACCCAAAAGGTTATATATAGCAAGCTTAACATGGGTCGCCCGCGGAATCTGATATTCTATAGTGGTCTCTGGATTAAACGGATTAGGATAATTGCTTGACAATACATATTCTGCAGGATTAGACTCATAGGAGTCAATTGTTGTAACAACAGGCAAACTAATGGTCATGCTTCGTAAGTCGGCTGACTTGGTAATTTGCAACCTTTCGCTTACTGTCTCTCCTTTCCAATTCACTCTAACTTCATGAGTTCCATAGTAAGGCCGAAATGTCGCCATGCCGAGCGAATCTGTCACATTAACTTCGTTGGTCCACCATTGTATAATCAGATGGATGTTCTTTTGAAGCAAACATGGCGATTATCCACTCTTCACCAATCTTAAATTCTGTAACATAAGGTTGCAGTCTGCACCGAAATCACCCCAAAATCTAATCAATTTTCTCTTTTCAATCCCTTTGTAGACTTCCAATATTTTCACAATCATTGAAACAGGTGGTGGCTTATCAGATAAATTTAGTTTATAATACAAACTATCAAAATTATCATACTTATTTGCAATATGAAAAAACGGTCCTGAATAGTTACAATCGCACCCAATTGATTCACGAGGTATTAAAAAGCACAACAATATAAGTATTATTAATCGTTTCATTCTTTTTTCTATCTCTACTCTGCTCTGTTTAGCCTAACATATATTTTCTATCGATCTGAATAATACGCGAAGATTACAATTCTTTGGCGCAACAGTGACGAGATATCGAAAAAGCTAACTGTATAATACCGAGGGAAAGAGCCATATTGGGAACTGTATAATATCATAGAATCTGGATAAGTCAGTGTCATTGAACGTGATTATTAAAAAGTAACCACACCAATGCTTAATTGCAACCAAAAAAATTTACGCTAAGACACGGAAAAAAGGCAGGGGCAGACACTTCCGCACCTGCCTTTAAACCTCTAGGACGGGTCAACAAGACCCAGCCGTTCCAGGTATTCCGCTTCCTGAGTGAGGGCAATCTGGCTCACCCCGATAAAATCGCTCATCCAATCATCCGGAGAATCCATTGCGATGTCGCGGTCTCTGGTCACCTGCTGTGCCTCGGATAAATTCGACTCCTGAGGCGATTTCAATCGCCTTGTTTCTCGGAGCCTGATGGTTTATCGTCAGGCTTGGGGCTTAGAACCTGTTCTCCGTAAAAAAATGCGTTTTGGGTGCACATAATCAATGCGAAGTTTTCGCTCAATGAACTGAGCAATGTTAGTGACTTATTGTGTAGCGAGCTGCTACATCCCGCTCTCATCTGCCGAGGGTCCGTAGATTGCGGGAACCGCCACGTCATTCAACCGCAAGTAAACGCCGAGCTGGGCGCGATGATGGATGTTGTGGTTCAAAACAAAGCTGCGCAGTACGGCGATTCGCGGCAACGTAAAGACCGTGTTGCCACCGGAGAGAAGCGACCAGGGCTTATGAAAGTGCTCGTCGCTGGTTCCTGCGATTGCCGTCCGGGCTTCGGCTACGTTCTTGTCGAACCGTGCGAGCACATCCTCTGGCGAGTCCGCCGGTGAAACGCGTGGGGGCGGAGAGGCTGATGGCGCCATATCCAGAGAATCCTCATTAAGGGTGTGCAGGGTCCAGCTCGGAATATTGGCGAGGTGAGTTGCCAGGTCTCCCATGGTCCAAGATTTTTCGTGGGGTTTCCAAACAAATTTGTCTGTCGGGATTCGCTCGAGAATCGTACGCGTTTTTGCCATTTCATTGTCGAACTCGGGCAGTATCGTGTTACTGAGTTTCATTTTGTTCCTCCTGTTGGGAATGTTAAAAACTCGTCGGTTTGAGGCGAAGCTTCGCTAGATAGTGTCTGAACGAAAACTCAGAAATAAGCTCTAAGCCCCGTCCTCGGGG
>JBHHWX010000547.1:0-4063 GCA_046756745.1 bacterium
GCCGGCATGGGTATGATTTGCTCTTCGTCGCAGGTGAGCCGCAATCGTTACAACAGAACTCAAGGGCGAGTTTGACGCATCCGCCTGTGTATGCTTTAAACAGGGAGTCAGGAGTAATATCGAGGGAGGGGCACATGAGTATAAAATCACTGATTGCCTTAGTCGTGGCACTGGTCTTTGACATTGCCCGCGAATTGATCTAATTAGATAGTCAAGTGTATTCCATTATCTCTAAATTTTAGGGTTGGCATTCAATTTATCCATGGGAGGAAACGATGCAACAACAAGACAATCCAGATGAAGCAGGCACACAAGGGCAATCGAATGCGGGCATCGATTTTGCTGCCATGCCGGGAATGGCTATTAAGGTCATTACTAATCCGGTTGGCTTTTACCAACAGATGTCCAAATCCGGCGGTTTTGTTGAACCACTTGTGTTTATGGTGGTTTTGGCACTGGTGGCCGGCCTGCTCCAGGCCGTATTGCCTCTGCTTGGGCTTTCCCTGGCCGGGGCGATGGCCATGGGCTTTGTCGCCATCATCCTCGTGCCGATTTTCACCGTCATCTTCGGTTTTATCGGCGCGGCAATAGCCTTTATTATCTGGAAGATCATGGGTTCGCAGGAAAACTTTGAAACTGCTTTCCGCTGCATGGCTTTTACAGCGGCGGTTGCGCCTGTCACCGCCGTTCTCGGAGCCATTCCCTATGTAGGGACGGCTGCCGGCGCCCTGTGGCCGATGGCGCTTCTTGCCATCGCCAGCGTCCATGTTCATCAGCGAAGCGCGGGCGCTTCCTGGGGCGTGTTCGGCATCATTGGTCTTCTGTTCGCATTTATAAGCCTGAGCATGGAAACGGCTGGCCGGAAAATGACAGGTGAAATGGAGGGCTGGCAGCAGCAAATGGATGAGAAATACGGCAACCCGGAGGACATGGCGCCTGAAGAGGCCGGCAAGGCTATGGGCGAGTTCCTCAAGGGTCTCAAACAGGAATCCGAGTAGTGTGAATTTGTGTGTCCAAAGGGAAGATCAATAGCAAGTTCAACCGGGGGCACCAATTGTTTGGGTTAATGTCTGAGGGATACCTTTTCCTGGTCATGCATCTGGAACAACAAAGTCTGAAGAGGGAAACCGGACAATAGGAGGAGGAAATGGGTTGCAGATGGGAAAAGGCGGTTTTCCTGGTTTTTGCGGCAATATCTCTTTTGTGCGTATGGGGGGTGCAATCCTGGGCGGAGGAAGGGAAGGATCATCCGCTGATCAAGAGATTCCCAGACGCGCGAATTTATTCACATATACGCAAAGACTTTGAAGAAGTCATTCTGCCGCTGGGCAAGGCGAAAGGGGATGTATTTGAAAAGGCGATGCGCATTGAAGGTAAGCTGACTGCTATCAGCTATGTCGTGGATGAGCACTCTGTTCTTGAAGTGTATCGTAACTATGAGATTGCATTGAAGAAGGGAGGTTTCGAGTTCCTCTTCACCTGCGCCGATAACACATGCGGGCGTGGCGGCAGCAAGAGCAAATATCTCGAATACGTCTGGGATTGTTCCGAAATGCGCCAGTTGACGGCCAAATTACCACGGCAGGAAGGCGATGTATTTATCGATCTGCATGTTTGCGGCTGGGGTTCCCAAACCATGATCTATCAGACGGTTATCGAGGCCAGGCCAATGCAGACAGGCTTGATAAAGGTGGATGCCGACGCCCTGGCTAACGACATCAAGCGCACCGGCCACGCTTCAGTGTACGGCATTTATTTCGATACAAACAAGGCGGAGGTAAAACCCGAATCTGAAGCGGCGTTAGCGCAGATTTCGAAGCTGCTCAAGCAGCGACCGGATCTGAAGCTCTATGTCGTCGGCCACACCGATAATGTCGGCAAGCTTGCCTACAACAAGGACTTATCCATGCGCCGTGCCAAGGCAGTGGTGGAGGTGTTGACGAAGAAGTACGGCATTGCGAGCGAGCGGTTGCAGAGCGATGGCGTTGGACCTTTGGCGCCTGTCGCATCTAACAATAGCGAAGATGGTCGGGGCAAAAACCGCCGCGTTGAACTGGTGGCGAGATGAAGAGCGAAGGCTCCAGAGATGGGGCAAGGAAATTCGTTAATGAGCCGAATTTAAGGAGGATGAAATGAAAGCACTAGGTATGTCGATGATGGCTATAACAATGGTGATCTCATGGGCTCAGGCTGGCTGGGCGGAAGAGATGCCACAACCCAAGGTGGAATACTCCGCCGACAAATCTACGGAAATGATGATGGATGGAGAGTTCACGAGCATTGAGGGAAAAGTGTTTCACTCTCAAGGCAAGGAACGGGAGGAGATGATCATGCAGGGCTCCCGGCAGATCAGGATCACGCGGAGAGATATCGGCGTGATGTGGATGTTGATGCCTGATGAAGGTATGTATATGGAGCATTCCATGCAAAGTGGACAAGGCAAAAGCGCCGACATTTCATCTTTTGACATTCAGGGGGAGGTTGTAGGAGAAGAAGAGATTAACGGGATCAAGACTACAAAGAGCAAGATGGTGATGACAGGCCCCGATGGAACAAAATATGGGGGCTTCTACTGGACGACCAAGGACGGGATCATGATCAAGATGCGCTCCATGGCCAAGATCGAGGGCATGAAGATGCCGATGAACATCGAGCTTACAAATCTGAAAATCGGCAAACAGGATCCAAGTCTGTTTGAGATTCCTCCGGGTTACCGAAAGATGGGATTCGGCGGCATGATGGGCGGCGGCATGGGCATGCCGGATATGGAGGGTGAAGGTGAAGATGGCTCCGGTTCCATGGAAGATATCCGCGACCAGATGAAAGACATGCTTGGAAACTGATGGTCAAATTCCCGCTGGCCGCATTGGTCGCCATTGTATGCCTGGCCCTAGCAGGCCTGGCAACCCCGATTGCCCTTGGCGCGGCCGAGAAGGGTACGCTGCGTATCCAGTTTATGGGTAAATCATTTCAGGAACTGGACGTTTCGAGAGTGCAAGCAGGGCTAAAAGGAGTCGATAGGCGATGGACAACGCCTAAGAAAACTCCAGATCAGGACATTGTCGCGGAGGCTCCGGCCGGAACGCGCATGCTGACTCTTTTTGTGGAGGGGCGATTTTCTTTTGAGGTTGACGTTGGTCCGGTGACTATCAAGCCCAGCAAGGAGACGGCAAAACAAATCAATCTATCCCATTATATGGGAGCCATTCGGTTTGAGGCCGCTGATCACTCGCTGTTTAATAAGGCACTGGTTTGGCTCTATCCGGACCGGGACAAATGGCATTTTGCGTTTGGCAAAGATCACATCCCGGAGGATGGCGTGGTCAATTATGTGCCCGGCGCCCGGATGTGGATGGTGGTCACGGATGGAGGCAAAACACCGCTTGCCGCCCAATGGATTCGGGTTTTCCCAAAGCGCCAAATTACTGTTCAACTGAAAAAACTGCACCAGGATATAAAGCTGCCTGTTCAGGTTCGGCTACGCACTGATTCTGTAAAAGAAAGCGATTTATCTTTTCAACTGCTCGGTTCGAGAAGCCAAGACTTCAAGCAGTCCACAGCCTCGGGGTTTTATACGGAGGTGCAACCGGGTTTTTACAATATCCGGGTAAAAAATAAAGACATGGAACATTCATCCGTTGACTTCTTTGTCATGGATGCACCGGTCGAAATGTTGCTGGTGGTGGACGGGCCTGAGAAAGTCCGTTTCTGCAGCTCTCAGGCCATGAAGCGTGCAAAACACCTTTTCAATAAGGGTGAAAGATTGACAAAGGCATCCCGGCTTGAGGATGCCATATTATTTTATGACCGGGCTGATACATGCCTGATCAATGATCGCGCACAGCGCAAGGCAACCGAGCTGGGAGAACAACTGGCGGCCAGGGCGGAAAAGGCCAAGCGTTACCGTGGAAACGGGTTTCTTTATTATTCGTCGCTGAAGGAAGAACGCTGCGAGGAAGCTCCGGATATGTATCCGCCCAAGCAAGGGGGGGTGTGTCTGTTTAATCAGTTCATTGTGAGCAATCCAAAGGCCGGGGCCATTGAGTGGCTGACCGCCGTGGAA
>JBHHWX010000548.1:0-4056 GCA_046756745.1 bacterium
TGATACATTTTTATGAATACTCTATACAGACATTTTTGTACGACTCTAAACCCTGACAGAGTTTTACATCAACAAAATCAGGCAGCGCAGCACTAAGTTTTACATACTTTTCCCGTAGATTCTCTAAGCACCAATTCGACCGGGGCGATCACCTGATTCGCCATCATTGTGCACTTTTCAATTTTGTCCACGAGCCCGCGTACCGCGACGGCGCCTAACTCCTCCTTAAAAACTCTCACCGTCGAAAGGCGAGGTTCAACATGCAGACAGACTTCGATATCATCAAATCCAATGACGGACACATCTTGTGGGATTTTTAAATTTCTCGACCGAAGACACTGCATGGCGCCAATTGCCATCGTATCGTTGGTCGCAAAAATAGCCGTAAAGGAAACGCCTGCGCCCAGCAGCTTACTGGCAGCTTCGTAACCATCTTTGAAACCCGTATACGGCTCACCAAATGAGATGAGATTATCAACAATCGGAATGTTATGCTCCTGCAAAGTCTCTTGATAACCGCGCAGTCTTTCACGGATGCTCGGGTGGTTTGTCTCCCCGCCTATAAAAGCAATTTTGCGATGTCCGTCTTTAATAAAGCGCTCTACGGCTAAACGAGCGCCTTGATAGTTGTCAATGACAACCGTGGAGGTTCTGTTTTTGGGAGTGTAATAGTCAACTAAGACCAAAGGCAGCTCCAACTTTTGAATATAGCTGATCAGTTTAAGAGGCACCTTGCCGGCCAAAATCACCCCATCGACGTTTTTCTCTAAAAGAAACCGGGGGACATGGGAGCCTTCTTTAAAGTTTTTAGGCACCGTCGTTAATAGAATGTAGTAATCGTACTTGCGAGCCTCGAGCTCGGTGCCTAAAAAAATTCGGGTGTAAAAAGGCTCGGCTTGCGAAAAATGATCTTCGGTAACAATAAACCCAATATTATGTGTTTTTTTTGACGCTAACCCACGGGCATTTCTGCGTGGATGATAGTTTAGTTCCACGATTGCCGCTTCCACTTTTTCCTTTGTTTCCGGACTCACATAAGATTTATGATTAATCACCAGTGAAACCGTCGACAGCGAGACGCCCGCTTTTTTTGCTACGTCTTTTATTGTTGGACTCATTTTGAACATCAAAACGTTTTTATAAAAAGAACGAAAACTATTTTATAAAGAATTTTCTTAGAAGTGAAAAGGTCAAAATATCATCGAAACGTTTCGACAAGATAGTAAAATCGGCCTTTTATGTCAAGAAATTTTGAAGAAATCTAAAGATATATTATTTTTTCTTAAAAAAAAGCTTGACATGAATTGGTTTTTTTTCTATAATGTGTGGAAGCACTTCCATTGACGAATGTCCTCTTTCGTGTGTTTATGATATTTTTCAAGCCTTCTTCATGGTAACACTTCCATCTTGACCAGGGCTTCTCATCTAAAGAAAAGGTTATGGATGTCAGCCACAATATACGATGTAGCTAAAGAAGCAGGAGTCGGCATTGGAACCGTATCCCGCTTCCTCAATAATAGCTCACAAATTTCCGAGAAGAGCAAACGGAAAGTCTTGGCTGCCATCAAAGCGCTCAACTACCAGCCGCATACTGCCGCCCAGAATCTGGCCAGGCGGAGAACAAATACGATTGGATGTATTATCCCGTTCTTCGCAAGCTATTTTTTTGTTGAACTTCTTCGCGGGGTTCAAAAAAAAATCATGGGATGCAAAAATGACCTTATTCTCTATAGCGTAGATTTCGACCTTAAAAAAGAAATTTTTCTTAAACGTGTGTTAAAAGAGAGAAGAATTGACGGTCTTCTCTTGGTGTCATTAGAGATCCCAGATGAGTATGTCGAGAAATTTGTGAGTCAAAAATTCCCGATTGTTCTGGTCGACAGCTTCCACCCTGGTTTAGATTTCATAAAGGTCGATAATGTCGAAGGCGCTCATATTGCAACCAACCATCTCATTGAGCTGGGCTATAAGAAAATAGCCATGATCGATGGTCAGTTAAAAAGCGTCCCTGCCAGACTGCGGTTAGACGGTTTTAAAAAAGCTCTCAAGGAACATCGGTGTCCGTTTGACAATCGCTACTTTGTAACGTGCGACTTCGCAGATGAAGCTGATGGATTTAACAAAGAAGCCGGGTATGGCGCTATGCAACAACTCTTAGACTTGGGTGAGGACAAACCCAAAGCTGTGCTTATTTCTAGTGATATTCAAGCGATTGGAGCGATGAAGGCGATTAAGGAGCGGGGTCTGAAGATTCCGCAGGACATCGCTGTGGTTGGATTCGATGATATCGAGCTGGCCAGCCATGTTGGACTCACAACAATGCGGCAACCTATCATTAGCATGGGTGAGCTTGCTGTCGAAAGATTAATGAAAAAAATATCAGGTGAAGAAGATGGAACGAAATTTCAACTTCGATTCAGTCCTCAATTAATCGTCCGTGAAAGTTGTGGTGCAAAACTTGTCAGGAGTCATTAAGCTTCGCTGTCATTGACAGAGGTGAATTCTTGCTGCTGTCTAAAATGACGCCAAAGGCAAATGACCTAATGACGGATCGTGTCATTCGCTTCGCGTCATTTAGTCATGAAGTCAATAGCCCAAGAGCTATTAAGGAGGGTTGTGCAATTTAATGTTCTTCTTGAGTGCAACTTTTTGCACAAAGAGAGTTACGGGAAATATTATGACACGTTGGTAATACTGGGAGTTATCGAGATGAGGCCGTAGATGGTACATATTTTGCGAAACAACTGAAGGCAATTTACGGCTGTCTTGACATCCTTTCTAAACAGTGATTGCCCGAAAACGTAGTTTTTTTGCTGTCATTGCGAGCGCTTCTCAGCGAAGCAATCTCCGTCTTAGGCACGGTAGAGATTGCTCCGGAAAAAACGCCTCGCAATGACAGAGAGTTAGATGAGTTTTCGGTCAATCATTAAATAACGATGTCTTTAATTTTAAATAACCCATATCCATATCATTATTAAAAGGAGGGACTTATTTATGATTATTCAAATTACTATTAAATTCATTAACTAAAAAGGGAGGTGTAAAATGAAAGTTAAAGTCTTTCTACCTAGTCTATTGTTGAGTCTTTTCGTGGCCGGTCAAGTGATTGGTCAGGGATTGACGGTAACCGGGCGAGTTATCGACGCAGAGACCCGGGATCCAATGCTCGCCGTTAACATTGTCGTGAAGAACACTGAGCGGGGCACGACTACGGATAAAGATGGGCAGTACACTCTGGAAAATCTTTCTCCGCAAGATGTCCTGGTCTTCCGATTTATCGGGTATCAGATACAGGAAATGACCATCGGCAGCCGCGAGAAGATTGATGTTCTCATGACACCCGAGGCCATTGCCATGGAAGAGCTGGTCGTTACCGGCTACGGCACCCAGGTACGAAGAAATGTGACCGTTGCTATTTCCTCATTAGACGAGCATAGTTTCACCCAGGGTGATGTTCGTGACGCCCAGTCACTACTCCAGGCCAGGTTGCCGGGCGTGGTTATCACTCAGAGCAATGGCGACGTCGGAGCTGCTCCCCTGATTCGTATCCGGGGAGGGACGTCAGTAACGGCTGGTAACCAGCCGTTAATTGTGATCGATGGCGTACCTATTGATAATAGTTCTTCGACTCCCGGCGCTGGGGCTGCTAACCAGATATCTAGTGGTACCCGGGATAATTTTCTCGGCATGCTGAACCCGGGTGATATCGCCTCCATCGACATTCTAAAAGATGCTTCAGCGGCGGCGATCTATGGCGCCCGTGGCGGCAATGGCGTCATTCTGATCACGACCAAGAAAGGTCAACCCGGCGGCTTTTCTCTGACTTACGACGGCTATACCAGCACTGCGACCCAGGCCAAGAAGTTAGATTTATTGACTGCCCAGGAATACCGGGATTTTGCTGCGCAGATTGGTGCGAGTACCACAAATTTAGGAACGGCCAATAACGACTGGCAGGATGCGATTGTCAGGAATGCCGTTTCTCAAAGCCATAATATAGCTTTCAGCGCCGGCAGCGCTAACACACAGACCGGGTTTCCATGAACTATCTCGATG
>JBHHWX010000549.1:0-4049 GCA_046756745.1 bacterium
AAAGCGCTTTTCTCACCTCATCCCATCGCTCAATACACATCCGCAGCAAGCTCACATAATGCCCGCTCATCAGCTCGTCTCTTTTCAAGCGCATGGCTTCTTTGAGCGAGCGATGCATCCAGCAGGTGTAAAAGAGCGGTGCGATCAGGCTTTTGTCCAGGCCGATTTGCATACAATATTTCGCAATGGTGTTCGCAAAAACGCCGCTGATCTCCGATGGCTGCAAGAACATGGCGTCGAAATTTTTCAGGCTGTCGCGCCGGCCTTTGACGCGGCACATCCACATGGCGTACGAGCGGATGAAGTAGAAAAAATCCCACAGCGGCATGCCGCCGGTTTCGCCCGCTTCCCAGTCGAGCACGATCACTTTGTTATCGCTGCCGACCAAAATATTCCACGAGCCGAGGTCGCCGTGCTGGAAGACCAGCGGGAACGGCGCTGTGCTCGATTCGAGCATTTTGATTTGTTCGGCTAAAAAACGAATTTCGCCCGCCGGCAGGTGATAGATTTCGCGAAACCGCGTGAACAGCTTCGAGAGCACACGCGCAACTTGCTCCCCGGCGACACAGGATTCGTCCGCCGATGCAATGCCGAGCTCGATGATCCAGTCGATGGCATCGTGCATGATCGGGCAATCGGCCGTGGCCAACGTGCGGGTGCGGAACGGCTGTGCGTGTACGGCTTTTTGCGCCGAAACCACCAAACCGGCGTGATGGCCGAAAAACAACGGCACGGGATAGGTCTTCTCATCGACATAGCCTTTTGCGCGGATGTGCGACAGCGAGCGGAATTCGTTTTCGAGCCGAAAATTGAACTCGGGTGCGCGCGTCATTTTGGCGACGTATTTGGCCTCGCTCGCGTCTTTTTCGAACAGGTAAAAAATGCTCTTGTTGGCGTTGAATTTTCCCCTGGCTGAAAGCCCGCAGCGCAGGCCGCGAAAGTCGACGCCGTTTTCGTCGGCAAGGTCGAGAATATATTTCGGCGCTTCCTGCAAGTCGAATGGCGCTTTTGATTTTTTCACCAACACCGCCCGGCGCGGCGCAATAGCCGGCAGCAGGTGCATTTTGCTCAACAGCACGCCGCCTCGGCTGAGCGTCTTTTTTTTGAACGACTGGCCGAACAGCACATTTTGGAACAAGTAGGCAGCCATTTTGCTGTCGCCGGCCGGAAACGCTGTGCGCATCTCGCCTTTGAACGGCGTCAGCCAGAAGGCGGCGCTTTCGGAGAGACCGGCCTTTCGAATGTTGCTCAAAATCGCGCTGCCAGTCTGCCGTCTTGCTTCGAAATAGACCACGCCCGCATCCGAAAGCACACGGCTGCACTCTGCCGCAAACACTTCGCGACGCGCGATCAGCTCGAGATATTTGTTGTGGTTGACGACGATCAGGTCGACAGTGCGATCTTCGAGTGGCACGATC
This sequence comes from bacterium, assembly GCA_046756745.1. Taxonomy (GTDB): domain Bacteria; phylum Zhuqueibacterota; class Zhuqueibacteria; order Oceanimicrobiales; family Oceanimicrobiaceae; genus JBHHWX01. The sequence continues at coordinate 1,419 of JBHHWX010000549.1, forward strand.
TCGCCATTGCGCAGAGAAATGGCCGCCAGCGCTGGCGCGTGCTTGCCATTCGAATCTGCATTGTCGATTTCGAGACGCTCGCCTTGTTCGGCCACCACACTTACCTGTTTCGACAAATCGGCGAAGACCTGTAACGTCGCATTCTTCGGTTTGCCCAGAAACAGGATGTGCGACAATTCCAGGCCCGGCAACAGCACCCGCCACGCCGCGCTTGCCAGCCCGCCGGTCAGGTTGGTGCCGACGGTGAACTGCATGTTCGAGGTCATTTCGAGGATGGGGCGAGATTTTTGTTCGGTGGTTGTCATTGATATTTTAATATTCGAATGTCGTTTTCAGTTTTTATTCAATCCATATTTGTCATTCCTTTAGGAATCTTTCCTGTGTCATGTACATGCTGCGCGATCTAATTCGGATGACGTTCAAGGGAAGATGCCTAAAGGCATGACAGACTGAGTCGTTATATTTTTTCGCGGATAAAATTTGATCACACTGGGATTCCAACACTCCACATTCCGCACTCTAAACTCCGAAATCCTTCTTTGTCACCAGCCGTGTTTTCATTTCAGGATAATACCTGGTAATTGTTTTGAAGCTCTTGGGAGGCGTCGTTTTGCTCCATTTAACTTCACTTGCTTCCCTGCCATCTGCTCTCGTGACAATGAAATCGATCTCAATCTGATTCGTCGTTCGCCAATAATTTATCTTATTGAATGAAAAGAAATCGTCATGGATGAGCTCGATCAGGAAAAAATTCTCGAAAAGCGCACCGATATCATTTCTCATTTCCGGCGGATTGAAATTATTGAGAATGAAATTTCTGAGACCCAAATCCAAAAAATAAACTTTTGGGGTTTTGGTGATCTCTTTCTTATAATTTTCAAAAAAGGGATATATTCGCCGGATGATAAATGTCCGCTCGAGAACGGTGATATATTTTTCAACTTCATTCCGATGTATCTTGATACTTTTTGCAAGGTTTTCAATATTCAACAACGCGCCGATTTGGTTGGCAAGCAGAACAAGCAGTTTGTTGAAGGCATTGATGTTATCGATTTTCAAAAAATCAATTAGGTCTTTCTCGACATAGCTTTGAAAAATATCTTTAATCAACAGCTTTTTCTCTGTTCTGTGCCGTTCCAACACAACTTCCGGATAGGCGCCAAAGATCAGCATTTCTTCGAGCGCCTGCTGCCTGGTGATGGGTTCGTTGAATTGAAGATACTCAGCAAAAGAAAGCCGTTGAATTTCAAACTGCCTGGCGCGTCCGACAAGGTTTTCTTTCATTTTCGATTTGATTTCAAGCTGAGATGAACCTGAGTAGACAATTTTCAGGTTGAGATTCAGATCATACAGTTCTTTGAGAAACAATCCAGGGTTATCCAAACGCTGAATTTCATCGATAAAAATAAATTTTTTCTCCGCGCCCGGACGAATAAATTGCACGAATTCAGCCATGTTTTCAAAGAGCTCACGCAGCTTGAGATCATCCAGATTAAAATAGAAAATTTGCTCGACAGTGACCGATTGCGTGGAAATCAGGTGCTTGATCATGAGATAGATCAAAGAGCTTTTGCCAACCTGGCGGCTGCCGATCAAGCCGAGAATTTTTTGGTTGTCGAGATTCTCGTTGAGAGCTTGTAATGCGCTTCTTTTTTTAAGCTCAAGAGCGAAATCCCTGTTGTTTCTCCAAAGGTTTTGCAAGTTGAAAATTTCTGTAATCATAATATTAACCAGTTTATTTTTTCAGATGAAGTTAAAATAAACTGGTTAATTTGTCAAGGCAATTTTGTTTGAGCCTGTAATTCGGTCAGTTATGGGTGTGCCGAATTGTCATTCAGGAGTGATCCTTTCAGGACAGGTCTTATTTAGACTCTTGTACGAGATGAACGAACATCATCCGGACTTGAGGTCAAAATAGATTCTTACAGAATGACACTCCCCCCATAACTGACCGATGACTTAAACCTGCAATTCGGACGAGCATGAAAGTGTCAGATAATTTTCACATCATAAAAAATTGCGTCGTTCGAATTTTGTGTTATATTTACAATTATTATTAGCGACAATTCATCTGTATCAATGATGACATGACCGAGGAATACACCATGACACAACTGTTAACCGAAGCTTTCGAAAAAGCCGGCAAGCTTTCCGAACAGGAGCAAAATCTACTGGCGAACTGGATACTTGCAGAAATGGCCTCCGAATTGCGTTGGACAAAGGCTTTTGCCGATTCCGAAGACAAGCTTGCGCAGTTGGCCGATGAAGCGCTCGCCGAGCATCGCGCCGGTCGAACGAAAGCTCTCGATCCTGAGAGCTTGTGAACTCCCACACCACGAAACGTTTCCGTGAAGCGTTTCAAGGTATACGTGTGTCTATTTCCCAGGGCGTTTCCCTGGGCTGTTACATCCCGCCCCGTTGGGGCAAAGAATCATCCAATTCGCAATATTTCCATCAAGTCCCTCCCTATCCCAGCAATCCATAAATCCATTACTCCACCACTCCAAATTCCACACTCCGCACTCCGAATTCCCCACTCCACACTCCACACTCCCCACTCCGAACTCACCTCAGCCACTTCCCCACCACCGGCAGCTTGAGCAATTCGGGAAAATTCTCGGCGACGTTCAG
>JBHHWX010000550.1:0-4047 GCA_046756745.1 bacterium
CCCTCCTCTTTCTTCGTGTCCTTCGTGCGCTTCGCGGTTTGTGAATTTTTCAGGTTAGTGAAATTCTGAAATTCGTGGTCGAATTATCTTTTATCCAATTTCAAAGCTACTGAATTGATGCAATAGCGCTGCCCGGTTGGCGCCGGCCCGTCGTCGAAGACGTGACCGAGGTGGGCGTCACAGGCGCTACACAGCACCTCTGTTCTGCGCAGGAAGTGGCTATTGTCTTCCTCACAACTGACGCTGTCGTCGTTCATTGGCTTTGTGAAACTCGGCCAGCCCGATCCGGAGTCGAACTTGTCATCGGATTTGAACAGCTCAGCCCCGCAGCAGACGCATTTGTAAACGCCCTCGTTTTTACTCTCAGTATATTCTCCGGAGAAGGGTCGCTCTGTGGCTTTTTGCCGGGTGACAGCGTACTGCTCGGGGGTAAGCTGTTTTTGCCACTCTTCCTCGGTTTTTTGGACTTTGGGTTTCATTATTTTCTACCACTCAGTTTTAACTTCTAAGTAACCTCACTCTCAGATTGAAATTCCACCGGCAGTGAATGGATAATCAATCGTAAGCAGTTTAATCCCAGCGTTGTTTCCAGTCAATTATTTATTTTTATCTCGATAAGCTTTTTTACATTTTCAAGAGCACCAGCAAGTTTAACATCAATTTGAAGACCTCTTCCTTCCATATACTTTCTGGCATTTCTCAGGGTGTTTATTATATCCTCGGGTAAATCACTTCTCTCAACTGCCGCAACAGCTCTATCTCCAAATACAAATGCAACCCTGAAATACCCATTCAAAGGAGTGAAAAAAAACAAATTACGTTTCTTTCGTAATACTTTTAATATCCACCCTGATTTCTGATTATAGAATTTCCATTCTTCTGTTATGGGTCCATATTTCTCTTCAAGATATTTTTTTAACTCCGTCCAGTATTCTGCTGATGTTGCCAGTATTTCACCTAGACTATCTTCATCAGGTTGATTAGACTTGTCATCGAATATGCTTGTTGACATTTTTCAACTCTCCTCTTCGATATCAGCCGATGATATGTTAGGCGCTCATAAATGGCCTGAAACGTTAATATATAGCAACTTGGTTAACGAGTGTTTCAAATGTTTCAAACATTAACAGATGCGGTTATTATTATTGGCTGAGCATCTGTATCGCGGTCTCTAATATCGTGTCTTTTCCCAAAAGCGAGTCAGCCGGAGAAATCTCAATCGTGATCCCTGGTGCTAATCCGATTCGTTCAAAGGACTCTTTTTCGGAGGTATATTCTATCCACGTTGATAAAAGATAAGTCCAACCGTTCGGGAGTTCTCGAGAAACTGGATTGCCCGTGCCACCCCCTGTCGTATCGCCCACCACGGAAACATGGGGTAACACTTTCATCGCTAAGACAAACGTTTCTGTAGAGCTAAAACACCGCCTGTTTGTCAAGAGAATAACTGGCTTGGTAAATTGTTTTTGTCCTTCAGGCTCAATATAATCTGGGATGAAATCGGTAAAATCAGAATGATTTGGTCCATTGCGATATTGCATATACCGGTAAAGCCGTTTCTTATCGGCAAAACGGCTCGCCACTGTTCTGTTGTTTCGATCGCTTCCGCCGCCGTTATTACGAACATCAACTACCATTCCTTTCATCGACTGAAAATCTTCAACAATTCTGTCAATAACCTTGTAGGATTCGTTACTTGCACCAAAAGTCCTGATGTGAAGGTATGCAATATCATCATTGAGTAAACCATAAGTGATGGGGTAGCTTTGACTAAAGTCAGCAAGGTACTGTGATTTAATATGGGAGATTCCCAAAAAATTTTCAGGAAATCTGTCATACCAGCCTGTATAAGAATAACTACCGTGAGGTGTATGAAGATTGACATGGCCGTCTTTTAGGTGAGCCAACATGGCCGATATGCTCTCAAAAAGCTGTTCTCCTGTCGTTTGGCCGGTTACCTGAGGGCGATACACGGCATACAACGAATCCCAGTTAATACTATTAAGTTCGAAAAAAGAATAGGTTTTATCAAAGTCATTCCAGAGGATTTCGAAGTTTTCTTCAGGTGTGTTTTCGGGATCGGAACCCAAAAACAGATCGCCGCAGGACGCGAACATCATACAAACCAGAGTTAGAATTATTGTTTTATTTACCATTCTCATCTTCTCTCAAAAAAGCATAACAATTTCGAAACGAAACTGATTAGACACCGTGCCAGTTTTTCGAGGATTTTTGTACTGATAGAAGACAAATTGATACTCGAATCTTAAACCAACAGAGTCGGAAACATTTTTCTCGTAAGCAATGATCGTTCTAAAATGCAGGTAGTTATTAACCGTTGCAACATCACCAGCTTTTATAATCTCATTAACGTTAGGGTCGTTAATGCCCCGGTTGGCCGCCCCATTTGGAGGACCTAACGTAAAACCAGGACGCAATATGTACGCTAAACCCGGTATAATTAGTTGAAGTCCCAAGTCGGTCTTTTTGTTAATTCTATATTCGCTTAGGAAGGACAAATTTAAGGAAGAAATAAGTTCTCCAGAAAATTCAGTGCCTGCAAGGTTTTGGAATTTATGTCTTCTGGCTGAAAGAGTATTATCCCAAATCAACCCGGCAAAGATTCTTATGTTGTTGTCTAAAAAGGTCGCCAAGTAACGGTGGTACATATATTGAAACCCACCCCGAAAGTCAGTGGCCGTATTGGCCGCAGAAGATTGGAGTGACCCGTTGCTGTATGAAATCCGTAGGTTATGTCTATTCTTAATTCCTCTGTAATAGTAAGATAATTGAAATTGCGACTGTCCGCCTGTGTACATTAGTGGGGAAACCAATAGATCTCGAGTCTCGTTGTAGGCATAACCAAAACTGATACCTACCTCATGCTTCTTGGTGCTCTGCGCAGACGCATACTCAATCGCACCTGCTAAACAAAGGATTAAGAGAATTGGATAATACGGTCTCACCTGATCCTCGATCAAACTGATAAATGAAAGTTAGATTTTTCGCAACTACGCTATCCGCGCCTAACGACACAATCACCTGCTCGAAGAGTCAGGTGCATTGGATTTGTTATGCCATCATGTTTGACGTCTCAGATTGTTTTGCATTTATGATTCAGTTACAGCGTTTTACCTAACCAAGACAGTTGGGAAAGATACTCTTTGCCTTTTAACGTTATTTTCCAAAACTCACCGTTCTTCCGCATCCTAATCCTTGCTAGCCTTTTATCACTGAGTTGAGTTAGTGCAGCGTCAACCAAGCTCGCATCAAGGTTCAACTCTGTTGCGATTTGGGAGGCCCTTCTTAGTAAGTTCTCATCCCAAAGCGCTTCCAAAACTTGCTTTGACTCACCAGTCAAACCGTATTTTCTAAGTACGAATTGTCTCCACAACACTGCCATTAGAGTCAATATAGCTGTTGCTGTAATGGCGCTAACGATACCAGAGACAATTCCAATCACCAATTCCATTGGTTCTCTCCTTTCTTCACATAGGCATAACGCCTTTGCCGCTCACCCGCGCGCGCAGCGCGGCGGGTGCAGCGGCGGGTTAGACGGCCTCCTCTGTGTCAAAGTCGTCCATGCTGCGCCACCGCACTAGACCCACTGTATCCCATTCGTCCATTCCAGGCTGTGCGTGCACTCCCAAAGCTTGGAGCGCCCTATTCACTGCGTCAGGTGCAGCGACGGGCCCGAGCACAAGGCCCCCGTCTAGAAAGCACAAGGCAGCTTGGTTCCCGGTGCCGCCCCAGTACTGTGTCAGCACCAGCGCGAACGAGCCTTCGAGGTGAAGCTGTTCAATGATGCGAATGAACGGCAAAAGCGTCTCGCCTAGGCGACTCGACTCGTCCTCGTCTTCGAGGTCTGGCCAGTTGAAATCAGGATCTCCTAGCGCGTCAGCGACGTTGGGTTTCAACAACGGGATGATATGCAGGTCATCTGTGAGTTCGCACGACCGGGAGTTCCGCAGTAGCGACCCCAGTGAGTCCAAGGTGCGCTTGGAACCAATCAGCGCCTTAATCTCGTGCACTTGAATCCGTCCGTCT
>JBHHWX010000551.1:0-4041 GCA_046756745.1 bacterium
CATCGAAAACAAAACAGCCCCGACGTCCTGTGTCTCGGAATACCTCCCGGAATCGTATCCGTAATACACTCGATAACCGGCAACGTCAGGGCTTGTTGAAGCCTGCCACAAAACCAACAGCAGTAATTTGCTCATAAAAGCATGAACTCAAAATTGGATTCTTTCTTCAGTTGCCTTATGATCTTTCCGTAACGATGACAATTCATTTTGTGACCGTACCTGTAGTAAATCTCATAACGCATAATCTCGAAAGTAATGTCGGGATCGACAGTCTTCTGCCGAAGTACATACTCTTCGATTTCCGTGCGCTCCTTTCGGGACAGGTGCGGCCATGTCCTATTGCGCATCATAAGACAAGAACAAGAACAAGTCCTTCTTGACGGGCTTGTCTATGCCATGCCCCTCCTGCCAGAATTCCCAACCGAACCCGAGATTGGCCATCTTCCATACCGTCACATTCAGTACGAAAGCCAGGGCGCCATTCGTGTCGTCCGACTTTTCCGACAACGTTGGAAGCAAATGCGCCCCTACCCGCAATGTCTCATTGTCGCTTAAGGGTTTGTACGACAATCCGAAACCAACACCAGGCAACAGCTCATAATCCCCGTTCAGCTTGTAGGCCGCACCCCCGACGAGAAACGACGGCTGGAACCTGTCCTGGCCGTATACGCCTGAAAAAAGAAACAAACCGATTCCAAAAAGACTTACCTTCAGTAATTTCATGATGGTACTCCTTAATATGATTTAATTTTGTTAGTAAATCTGAATATTCCATAAATTTTCTTTGCTTCACCATTCCCAAATCTTTGCCCCGGATTCTATTTCATCCCATGCCAATATCACAGCCTCACCGCTATCCGGAGAACGTCCGAGTCGTGCCTTTATTGCCTTTTTGTCTTCTATCTGCACGCCTCCAACCGTTATCTTGAATCGCGCCGACTTCAGATCGGCCTTGAGTTCCTGATCCGGCGGCAACATGATTCCGTGGCCGTTCTCGGGATCAAGTGCCTCTGCGAATTTCCACCACAATTCCGCGCGCTTATTCCTCATCTTCAGCCTGCCGGTCCTGTCCCTCACCTTCGAACCTGCGCCGAAATTGATCGGATCAACGTCCACATCGTTGTCTTTCAACACGTCATAAGGACTCGATCCAATGCCCCCAACGTCGATCTTTATCTTACACGGCACTTCCATATCGTTCATTATGTTCGTCGCCACAATGGGTCCGTCCGCCGTGTCCTTGCCCTCGTATTTCCGCAATTCCTCATAGAAAGTCCCATACCGTTTCGCGTTTACGCTCTTGTCCAAATAACCGCGCGAAACGTCACAGCCCATGCAAGTCAACGGCTCGGTTTTCTTCGACTTGTCCCACCTGGCCATCGACGCCTCTATCCACGCCGTCGGGATGACCTGCATGAGATCGTCCCTCGATTCCGCCTTAAAATTCCCGTGCAGAAGCTTCGAACGCAACGGCTCGCGAAGATTCTGCAACGTCTGCTCATAGTCCGTGCGCTTCAGGTAGGAAACCATTTCCCCGGGAATGAACGTGCGGCTTTTGGGCCTGATTGTCTCCTTTTCTCCGTTTTCGTCGACATGCTCTATCGGATCGCCACTTTCCAGTTCCACTTCCTTGCCGTCTATCTGCGCATACCAGAGCAGCTTGCCCGGCGGATACGGGTATCTCGGATGATTCTCGTTCAGCCAGGGGGACCACCTTTCCGTCACCCATTGCCCCTCCGCCGAGGTAGGGGGATTTCCCGTCGCCACTATGCGACATCTCTGGCCGACTATGTCCGTCCTGTTCCATGCGACCACGCTCTCATACTGATCCTGAGTGAACTCGGTGATCTCGTCGAATCCGTAGAAATCACGTGCCCGGCCCTTCTGCTTGCCGACGGCCTTGTCATTCTCCAGACCGGCGAGCTCTATGATCGCCCTGCCAAAGACTTCCGTCCATATCCCCGTGGACTTGTTGAAGTCACCGTAACCGCCTATCAGCTCCATCGACTTCGCGATCAGCCCGTCGCCTCCCCTGTGCTGCGCATACTCCCGACGGAAGATCACGCTATTTGTGTGCTCAAATGCCGCCAGCGACAGCAAAAGCCACGATTTGCCCGTCCCGGCCTTTCCGCCGAAAAAAAGCTCGTCCGCAGGCGATTCATAAGCGACCTTCTGCTGATCATTGTCGGGAATGAACGTCGTCGCCAACAAGGCGTCCATTTCCGCCAATTCCGCCTCGTTCAAGGAGGCGAGCGAGTCTATCAGCTCTCTCCTCGTTGGTGAACTTCGCGCTGATCTCAACCTCGTGCCTCTTCGGTTCGTCCAACCCGAGCAAATCTATTCTCTTCTGTATGCACTTCATCACCCCGTCGAGGAACCGCGGATCGCCGGTAACCTGCTCTTCCCTGATTGTCCGCTCGACGTCGGTCTCTTTCGGCTTGCTTCCCCTGCCCTTCACCGTGACGATGCGCGCCTTTCCCATACTCCGACGCCAGGCCGTCCAATATTCCATCTCCAAATTGTCGATCTTCGCAAGTTCTTTCGTGCGGGCCTTGTGGAAATCCATCACTGCAGATTTCTGCCACCAGCGCTGGACAACCTGCAAATCCCAGGAAACCTGCGACTGGGAAATCCCTAAACGCTCGGCGATCTGGGTTTGCCACATCCCCTGACAGTACATTCGAGCGATGAGCCTGCGGTGCTTTTGCCGCACGATCGACGTTCTTGTGCCTCTTAGTGCCATATTTAGCTCTATTTGCCTAAATGTTTGCTTATTCCTGGTCGCATAAATCTTTTATTATCAATTATTTACTATTTTTGGTTCTTCATTAGTCAAATCAACCCATCTCTGTAAAGTTACAGCACAATAAGCTGGACTAATTTCGATAGCCCTGCATTTACATTTAAGTTGTTCACATGCTAATAAAGTGGTACCGGAACCCAGGAACGGATCATAGACAATCATGCCTTTCAATGTTCCATCAGTCATGATCTTTTCTACTAATTCGATTGGTTTCATAGTAGGATGCCATTCTGATCTTAACAGTTTATTGAACTCAAGGATAATAGTGGTTGTATTTTTGCCATAAAATTTATGTTTGCCCTTCCAACCATACACAATAAATTCATGCTTTGCATTATAATCTTTTAAGCCAAGTACATGATTATTCTTTTTCCACACAAGGTAATCTCCCCAAGTGCATTCACAATTATCAATCGCCAGTCTTAAATTATGAAGTTCTTGCCCTAACATAAAAACATAAATTGTATTATATGCCGCAAAAGGAATTATTGAAATAAATTCTGAAAAGAATTGCCTATAATCTTCGATTAAATCATTCTCGATTGGAGTTTGAACGCAATTCCCTTTATTCCATGAATTTAGAAATTCATTCTTTTTTGAATAATTTACTCCATAAGGTGGATCAGTCAGTAGTTGATCTACTTTGTCATTTTGCAGTAATTTATCAATTATATCGCTTTCCCGGCAATCTCCACAAATCAATCTATGCTCACCTAATTGCCACAATTGTCCTCTTTCAACTCCCCACTTTTCACGCAATTCTTCTGCTTTATCCGTCTGGGCTTCAGGTTCTTCTAACTCCCCATTACTTTCAACACTCCTCAAATAGCTATCAATATCTTCATGCTCCATCGAAACAGGCGGCATATCTATATCTTGCAATTCCTTCAAAATCTCCGCATAGCTTTCCTCATCCCACATTTTCGCCATCTCGAAATGATCAAAATGCCCACCAGACATGGTCAGATTATTATGATCAAAAGAATAAGCCAAAGCCGCTTCCCTGCTTTCCGAATCCGCACCGAACACTACCGGCACTACCCATTCTCCATTTTCATCCACAGCAATATGCTTCGGTGATTCATCACCATTTTCTTTCATTGCAACCAGTGCGAGCATCCTGCCGTTCCCAGCGGGGATGGCTCCTTTTCCACCCTTGACGTTGATCGCAGACGGATCAAACTCCGGCGGATCGCGGAAACCGTAACGCTTTATCGATTCGATCATCGCGCCCATGT
>JBHHWX010000552.1:0-4027 GCA_046756745.1 bacterium
AAAAGCCCGCCCACAGAATCAGAACTGCCACAGAATTGAAAGTGAAATTGAAAAATTCATTTCAGTGGGATTTCCAGTTCTGTGGGAAAAAACGTGCTCTAGTTGTCGAAGATCCCGATTTTTACCTTTCGGGGTAAAAGTTTTCGGTCTCAATATCTCAGTATCTGTCATTTCGAGCCTGTTTTTAGGCGAGAAATCTGTTATGGCGCCGCTCTGTGCATTTACAAGATTTCTCACCCCGACAAAAAAAACGTCGGGATTCGGAATGACACGATACAACTGAAAAATGATTTACCGTTGCTTGTAACGCATTCACAGACAGTTCAAAAATAATTTTGACTATTGGTTTTACTAAAATCAGATCCGTGGCAATCCGTTCTATCCGTTAAATCCGTGTTCGATTCATTAGCGGCTACCCAAAAAGTCCCTTGCGCTACTCAACCTTAACCTTAGCCTCAACCTCAACCTCAATCACTTCCACTTCATCACCCCCACTTTCACCAGATCATCGAGATAACGGGAAACCACTTTCAAATCCACCGGGCCATACTCAGCGCTCAGGGCGTTGCGAATGTCGCTGACCGTGCGCTTGCCATCGATAAAGTTCACCAATTCGAAGAGGGCGCCTCTGAGGGTGAATTCCTCCGAACGGTACCAGGCCGCATCTTTTTCAGCAAGCTTGCTCATAGGCAGGCCGAAATCCAGCGGGCCGCGGGTAGTGCGAACCGGAACGCGTTTGTCTGGCTGTTCAGTGAGTACCGGAGGTTCATCGGAGCCGGCGCCGTGCGCTTTGGCAGAGGCTTTGAGTATCGCTGAGTACGACTCGTGCTGGCGGCGCAGCTCGCGCTGTATCTGCTCTACCAGATTGCGAACCGATGCGTGATCGTTAAAATGCAGTACCGAACTCAGGGTCGCGACTTCGTGCTGTAACGCTTGATCCAGTCTATTATGTCCCTCGGCCCAGGCGGAACCGACTCCGCCGTTGGTAGCGGAAGCCGCCAAGGCGTCATTTGATTTTGCAAGCGCATAGGCAAGTCGGCGGGCAGCATTGGCCGACGCCAGGTGCGTCAAGGCGATCGCCTGCTCCGGCTGCAAATTCGCCAGATAGAGCATGGTTCCGGCGGCGATGATTTCGCATCGCTCCAACTCCACGGGATCGACTTTGTCCGGCGTATCCTCGGAAGTGTGATGGGTGTAATCCGGGCTGTGGGAAAACATCACCCCGGGGATTTTGCGCTCGATGAACATCATGTGGTCGCTGCCGCCGCTGTACGGGGTCACCCGGTAGTTGAACGCCGACAGGCTTCCACGTGGGGTGCGCACGCTCATGCGGTCGACCATCGCAGCCATATTTTCGATAACGTCGTTGACCACCGACGGCATGGAATCGGGCGTGCGCGTGAGAATTAATTTCGAATGAATCAGCTCCAAGTCTTCGCCCACCATGTCCATATTCATGTTCGCCAAATACTTGCCGCCCAACGCGGGACCTTTCATCTCCGGGTGCTGATCGATGTATGCCATGGTGCCGTACCATTCCGGCACCCACAGAAACCGGAGAGAGCGTTTTGGCCGGGACATCCGGCCTAAGTCGATAAGCGCTTTGAGCGTGCCGGCAATGTCTAAGATCGCCGCCGAACCGCTGGCGTTGTCGTTTGCCGATTCTTTCGGATGATCGAGATGGGCGCTGAATACCAGCTCCTCTTCCGGTAATTCCGAGCCGCGGATGTGCGCCACCGGCACATCCATGAAATACGATTCCAAACCGATACCTTTCACCTGACCGCGCAGCACCACTTTTTGTCCCGATTGCAAAAGCTGCCTGAGCTTTTCGCCCTGACGATGGGTGAGATTAAATCCAAACGCGACGCGATCCAGCTCCTCCGTTCTCGGCCACATGCCGGTGTATTGCAGCATGTCGGGGTACTCTTTCGCCCGCTCGTCGTCGAGGTAGCAGACCACCGCCTTGGCGCCGTATTTAAGTACGGCTAAACGATGCACCGAACCGCCGTAACCCGTGGCCAAAACCAGCTTCTCCTTCACATCTTTGCCGGCGTAATCGGCATCGCGCGTGCCCCTGCCGACCCAAATTAGCTCAGCGGTGACGTCGCCAGGGTTGGAGTAGGTGATCACGCTCATAGCCACTTCCGGGTAGCCGACAATACGCTCCTCATACGGATCGAGCATGCGCAGCTCACCCCACTCGATGTCCCAACCGGAAGGGGACTGCCAGGTTTGGTAATGCTTTTCCCCATCGGAGACAAACGACTCGATGTAGGCGTCTTTTTCTGAGAAGCCGTAGTTTCGCAATTGCGCCAGCACATAATGGGCGGCATCCCGGTACCCACGAGAGCCTTGAATACGATGGTGACGGGTAATTTGGATGACGTGGTCCTTGGCGATTTCACCGCTCAGAGCTTCGTGGAGCAGGTCGCGGGTTTTGGCGTCCAAAAGTTCGCTTTGTCCGAACACAGCAGACTGGCTCAAAAGGAAAATCAGAACAAGCGCGAGAACAGGTAAAATTCGTGTTTTGAGAAGCATGGTATTTGACCTCCAAAGAGCTTTTCAAGTGGCAGAATAATTGTTTCTATAAAGATAATCATTTTGCCGAAAAATCATTCTGCCATTTAATCATTTTGACTACAAATATTTTGACCTTTTCCAATTTACAATCGTTATGCATTGTGAAAAACTTTGTTAAAAATACAAAGTTTTGGCGGTAATCAACTATCCGAATCCGGCAGCGCCTGCATCAAAACCCGGCGGACGTTGCCGCCCATGATCAGCGCGATGTCGTCCCCGGAGAAGCCTGCTTTCAGCAAAGCATCGGTCAACTGGATGATATTGGCGGCGTCGAATGGGGTTTGTACGGCGCCGTCGAAATCCGAGCCTAAACCGACGTGCTCCACACCCACGATATCGACGGCGTATTGCATCGCCCGTACGATTGAATCGATATCGTCGCCGCAGGTCGCTCCTGGGAAAAAAGCCACACCGATGACCCCGCCGGTTGCCGCGATACCGCGCAGTTGCGCATCGCTGAGATTACGGGTATTATCGCAGGTGCCTTTGACGCCGGTATGGGAGTTGAAGACCGGCTTGGTCGCGATTGCCAGCACGTCATCGATCGTTTTTGACGAGGCGTGCGCTAAGTCCACGATCATGCCCAGCGATTCCATTTCAGCGATCATCTGCCGGCCCAGCTCTGTTAAGCCTCCCTTCTCGACTCCGTGTGCCGAGCCCCCGACTTCGGTATCGAAAAAATGCGTCGGCGCCATCATACGAAATCCGGCGTCGAAAAGCGCCTGCACGTTTGATAACTGACCCTCCAAAACTTGCGCACCCTCGATGCCTAAAAATCCGGCTGTGATGTCCGGCTCGCTATCCCGGCGCGTCATATAATTTGACAGGTCTTCTTTACTTTTGATGATGGAAAGCTTTCCTTCCGAATCCCGCGCAAACTCGTGCAATTTCTGCGATTGATAAAGCGCGCGCTCGGTCAAGTTAAACCACGTTCGGGTAGGCCAACGCTGAGCAATCACCAAAAACGTCAGCATATCCGAATCGGCGCTGTTGCTCTCGAAATTCAAACCAAACGGGGTTTTCGAAACGATGGTAAAAGCTTGCAGCGCGACATTGCCTTGCTGCAAGCGCGGAACGTCCACATGCCCATGATCGTGTGACTTCAATATATTGCGATTCCACAGCAAGACATCCGCATGCAGATCCGCAATCCACAGTTCCGGATGCAGCGCTTGTGCAGAATCAGATGGCGGTGCAAGTTCTCCTTCCGCAACCCGGTTGGCTGATCTATCTGCCAAAGGGGGCAAAACGAAAAAAAACGCGAGGAGTAAAAGCAGCACAACAACCAGAACAATTTTGAGTAATAATTTCATCATGCTCCCTCCTATTGGGTCATGTTTTTGGGTCTTTTTAACGCGGTTAGAGACGAATGTCCCCCTCTTAATGTCCCCTCGAGGGGACAGACGCGCTTGCGCGTCAGGGGTGTCTGCTCGACAGCCAACCG
>JBHHWX010000553.1:0-4024 GCA_046756745.1 bacterium
CTCGTTTTGAAAACAAAATATGTTGGGCTAACAAGGCCTTTTACTCCATTTGACACTAATCCGATCGAACCGACATTAATACGGTAAGGGTTATATGCAAAATCGCCTTCTTCTATTAATTGATATTTTGATAAATCTTTAGATTTTTTATGGTCAGTAACTGTAATACCTGTTTTATTTGAAACTCCAAGCACTTGCATTAAGTGATAACCAGGTAGGTTTTCAGCTCTTATACTTTTTTTCTCAACAAAATTTGTTAAAGTTGAAGCTCCCACTACGCCAACTCCTTCCGAAGCTGCGCGAGAAGATCATCACTTTTTCCAAAAGACTGGTGTAATAAATCCAGCAATTCGCCACTGCTATATTGTTTTTCTTCTTCCGGCTGGTGCGGGTTTTTAATGTCAAGATTATAGCCGCTTTCGATGATGGTCTTGATGTTCACCTGCCATGCCTGTTCATTGGCCTCGCGCTTATTCCACCAGCGTTTTAGCGTGTCGAATTCGGCTAATTGAATGGGCTTGGTTTTGGAATAGGCTTTCTGTCCTTCTGGTAAAAGGTGTTGGTAGAACCAGATATTTTTCGTCGGCTTGCCCTTGGTAAAAAACAGCAGATTGGTCGCAACCGAGGCATAGGGCTGAAATACCGAGTTGGGCAGGCGAATAATCGTGTGCAGATTGCAGTCTTCCAGTAGTTTTTGACGAATGCGCTGTTTTACGCCGTCTCCCGTGAGGGAACCATCGGGCAGGACAATTGCGGCGCGGCCTCCGTCTTTGAGCAGGTGAATCATCAGGATTAAAAAGAGGTCTGCCGATTCCTTGGTGCGGTAGTTTTGTGGAAAGTTATTTTCATTATTGTTGGACACCACACCGCCAAAGGGCGGATTAGCGAGGATGGCATCAACACGGTCTTTTCGTCGGTATTCGATTAAAGGGCGGCTGAGGGAATCATCAAACCGGATGTCCGGCACTTCAATGTCATGCAAGACCAGATTGGTCGTTGCCAGCAGATAGGGCAAGGGCTTGTATTCCCAGCCCGTGACATTCTCTTGCAGACTTCTACGGTCTTCCAAAGTAAGGCTTTTCTCTTTCAAGTGCTCAATGGTGGCGGTTAAAAAACCACCTGTCCCGCAAGCGGGGTCAAGAATTTTCTCCCCGAGCTTTGGGTCGGTTAAATCCGTCAGCAATTGCACGATGGCTCTGGGTGTGTAGAACTCGCCGCTTTTTCCCGCGCTTTGCAATTCTTTCAAGATGGTTTCGTAGATGTCCCCGAAAATGTGCTTGTCTTCGCTGTTGTTGAAGTCGATCTCGTTGAGCTTGTTGATTACCTGCCGAAGCGTCGTACCGGATTTCATATAATTATGATTGCCGTCAAAAACTTCATGCACCATAAAGGCGCGTTTGTTGCCCGTGGACAAATCAAGATTACTCAGTGCAGGAAACAATTTTTGATCGACAAAGCGCAGTAGTTCATCCCCTGTCATGCCTTCATCATCCCCTGCCCATTCGTCCCAGTGCAGTTTTGCAGGGATAGGGGAAACATAACCCTCCTGTATCACTTCCAGTTCTTTGTCCTTATCGCTGAATATTTTGAGAAAGAGCATCCAGCCGAGTTGTTCGATGCGCTGTGCATCTCCGTTGATGCCGGTGTCCTCCCGCATGATGTTCCGAATTCTTTTGATGATTCCGCTGATATTTGCCATTTGCCTACCCTATAGGTTTCCTGCCTTGTAAATTTCCTGTTCCAGTTCCGTAATCGCTTTCTGGTATTGAACCTTCCCGCCAAAAAGCCTGATAATTTCCAGCGGGGAGCCAAATGTGTTAATGGGTTTGAGCTGTAGCACCTTCATCTCCTCGATGTTCTCAATGCCTTCATCGGCATATTTATCCAGCAGGGCTTCCAAGACCTTGCGGGCTTGTTCGCCGTATTTTGTGAAGTAATCGCGTTTCTTGACGGCTTTGGCACGCTCGGCGCGAGTGAGTGGGGGCTGGTCAAAAGCAGCGTGGCAAACGAGATCGAAGATGTCCATCTCCTTGTTGATGGCGTCCACAAAGTTTTCCAGCACAATACCTTGTTCTGTGAGTTCCTCAATAATGGCTTTTTTCTTGTCGGCGTTATTCCAGCGATTGATAAAATCATCCAGTGATTGATACTGTTCCAACACTTGCTGGCGGGTATAGTCCTTGAGACTGCCGGTAATCAGTTTTCCGTTGCCGTCCATGTATTGAAACCGCTCATTTAGCACCGCCACATTCACCCCGTTCACATACTGTTTCTCTCTGGGTTCCGTTTCGATGTCACCGCCGTTAATGATGGGAGGGACTATTTCAGGTGGTTCAAAAATCACTTCTTCGCCGTCTTCTTCGGTAATCGGTTCATCATCCATTTCGTCTTCCGGTGAATCGAATTCGTCGTCTTCATCCATGACCTTGACTCTCACCGGATCGCCGTCAAAGTCCGGGTCGGCAAAGAGGTCTGTCACATTTCTAAAATCCATGATGGTAAAGAAGGTCTTGCCAAATTCTTCATTGATGCGCGTTCCGCGCCCGATGATTTGTTTGAATTCGGTCATAGAACCGATATTGCTCTCCAGCACAATCAATTTACAGGTTTGAGCATCAATACCGGTGGTCATCAATTTTGAGGTGGTGGCGACAACAGGGTAAAGTTCTTCGGGGTTGA
Organism: bacterium; assembly: GCA_046756745.1. GTDB lineage: Bacteria > Zhuqueibacterota > Zhuqueibacteria > Oceanimicrobiales > Oceanimicrobiaceae > JBHHWX01. The sequence continues at coordinate 2,680 of JBHHWX010000553.1, forward strand.
TGAAGTTATCTATCTCCCGCTTTCCTTCGTCATTATCTCCCGTGATTTGCATGACAAATTTACTGTTCTCTGCCATTAAGTCGCTGTTTGCATTGGCAATGGCGGCACGCATTCTCTGGGCATGATCAATATCAACACAGAAGATGATTGTTTTATCAAAGCGATGGGTCTTTTTCAGGTATTCAGTGACTTTTCTGGCAACGGTTTCTGTGCGCTCATCAATCACAAGATTCTTGTCAAAATCTTTCCGGTTATAAATACGGTCTTCAACCAACACGCCTTGTTTGTCGGTTTTGCCCTGTTCGGGTCGCCAGCCTTCAAGATCAACATTCAAGCCAACACGAAGCACCTTGTAAGGCGCAAGAAAGCCGTCATTGATGCCTTGCTTGAGCGAATAGATATAGATGGGGTCGCCAAAATATTCGGTGCTGGAAATGGTCTCTGTTTCTTTGGGGGTGGCGGTCAAGCCGATGTGGGTGGCCGCATTAAAGTAGCTCAGGATTTCACGCCATGCGCTGTCTTCTGCGGCACTGCCACGATGACACTCATCAATCACGATCAAGTCAAAAAAATTCCGGCTGAATTCCCGATAAGCGTCTTTATCTTCATCATAATTGGTCAATCCTTGATAGAGTGCGAGATATATCTCGTAGGATTTATCAATTTGTTTGTGCCTGATGACGGTCATCTTGTCTTTGAAGTGGCGAAAATCGCCACGCTTGGTTTGATCAATGAGCGCATTTCGATCAGCAAGAAAAAGAATCCTTTTTTTTGTGCCGCTTTTCCAAAGTCGGTGAATAATCTGGAACGCGGCGTAGGTCTTCCCTGTTCCGGTTGCCATTGTCAGTAAAATACGGTTTTGCCCTTTGGCAATGGCTTCAACCGTTCGATTGATAGCAATTTGCTGGTAGTAGCGCGGCGATCTGCCGGAACCGTCAAAGAAATAGGCTTGTGAACTCACCCTTTCCTGTTCTTGGGTGACAATGCCTTTGTATTTTTTATAGCGTTGCCACAGCTCGTCCGGTGTCGGGAATTGCTCAAGGGTAAGTTCTTTTTCTATCTGCCCCTCTGTACGTGTTCTATCGTGCTCAAAGAAACCATCGCCATTACTGCTATAGACAGAAGGAATATCAAGGATTTCCGCATAGCCTAAACCCTGCTGGATGCCTGCTTGTACTGTGTGTTTATTGTCTTTGGCTTCAATAATGGCAATGGGGATATTGGGCTTGTAGTAAAGGATGTAATCCGCCCTCTTTCGCTTTCCACGACTTGAGAGATTGCCTTTGACATAGATTCGGCCATCAGTGAAAGAAACTTCTTCTCGAATCTGTGTTTGAAGATTCCA
>JBHHWX010000554.1:0-4020 GCA_046756745.1 bacterium
CAAGTCAGAAAATCCGCAGAACCCAAAGGCAACTGGCCTTCTTTTCGTGGCAACTACGCTTCGGGCGTGGCCGACGGTCAGAACCTGCCCGACGAATGGGATGGGGAAAGCGGCCACAACATCAAATGGAAAACCCGGATTCCCGGACTCGCCCATTCCAGTCCAATTATCTGGGGTAAAAAGGTATTTGTCACCACTGCTATCAGCACTGCCGGCGACCACTCATTTAAACATGGTTTGTACGGGGAGGGCACGGCTTCCGCAGATCGCTCGAAGCAGCGCTGGATGGTTTACTGTCTCTATTCGCTCAACAACAACGGTGTGTTTGATTGCTATGATTTGCAAACCGGCGAGGAAAAGTACCGTCAGCGCATTCGCCATTCCGGAGGCGGATTCAGCGCTTCGCCGGTCGCCGCCGATGGTAAAATCTACCTCTCGGGTGAGGATGGCGACATTTCTGTTGTCAAAGCTGGCCCGGAATATGAGCTGATTGCAGCAAATGAAATTGGCGAGCTGTTAATGGCCACTCCGGCCCTGTCGGATGGCAGGATGTACGTGCGCGCCAAAGAGCATCTCTTTGCAATCGGCTATTAGCCTGAATAATTCCCAACCCGGAAATCCAAAGCACGAAATTCGAAACGATAGAAAAATTTAACCACCCCATAAGATAAAGTATCAACTGGAAGAATGAAAAATATGATGTAACGAATCTATCCATAATAGACCAGCGTGGCCGGTCGCGCTGAACGGGATGAGCTTTTCAAATGAGCACATATATTCTGATGCGGATTCTTGAATCTGCGCCTCAAAGATATGACAAAGGTATTTCTTTTCTCACACTTGGCAAGATAACCAGAGTCTATGACCATTTAGCCTCACACATCATGAAGGGGCAGAAAGTTTTGGACATTGGATGTGGAACCGGAGCAATGACTTTGCGTGCTGCTTCCAGAGGCGCATGGGTAAAGGGTATTGATACGAACTCACAAATGCTTGAGCTTGCTCAAGAGCGGGTAGAAGCAAGCAAATTGAATCAAAACATCGAATTGTGTGAGACGGGCGTGGCCGAATTGTGTGACGAATCATCGGACAGCTATGATGCTATATTGAGCACGCTCTGTTTTTCAGAGCTAAGCGACGATGAGCTGGTGTACACCTTGCAGGAAGTCTACCGAATCTTGAAGCCTGGGGGAATTCTGCTCGTCGCTGATGAAATAACGAGTTCAAATATTTTGATGAAGCTGCTAAATTGGTTGCTCAGATTCCCCCTTGTGGTGATTACGTATCTTCTTACACAAACAACAACACATGCGGTCAAGAATTTACCGGAGAAAATTAGGAACTCGGGGCTCCTTATCAAATCAGCCAATTTGAACAAATTGGAGAATTTTGTCGAATTAGTTGCAATCAAGCCGGCGTCGTATTTACAATGAACTTTCTCAGATATATCATCGCTGATCTTGTTGAAACGCTGCTACGAGTTTTGCCTACTCCGGGTAAAACAGGTTTGGTAAGAATAGGAAACCCGGGCAGAAATGCCCCGGTATTCCTCACAGGCAATTACCATTTAACAGTGGAGAAAGTTAAGCGAGCCTTGCGAGGTCTTGATGCTTATCTTCTGATTGCGAATAGTAGAGGAGTCAATGTGTGGTGTGCAGCGACGGGCGGTCATCTTACCCATCATGATGTGATTTCTGTCTTGAAAACAAGTGGCATCGAAGCACATGTCGATCACAGGCGCGTCATACTTCCTCAGTTGGCGGCACCCGGCGTAGAGGGAAAGATTGTCAGGAAAAAGACCGACTGGAAGGTCATTTGGGGACCCGCGTATGCAGAAGATATCCCCGCTTTCTTAGGGAACGAACTCAAGAAAACCCAGGCCATGAGGAAAGTGAAGTTCCCCTGGAAGCAGCGTGTTGAGATGTCTGTGGCGTGGGCCTTTCCAATTTCTGTTGTCTCCGCTCTCATTACCTTGCCTTTTTGGCCTGATATTACGCTCCCCCTCGTTGGATTGATATGGGGCTTAGCATTCTTAATCTTCATGAGTTTCCCGCTTTATCGGCGCTTGCTAAATTCTGGAGGGAAAAGAATTGGCTTCATTTTCTTTGATTTTGGACGAGGAGGATTCCAACTTGTTTTATGGGGCGCCTTCATGCTCGGTCTCGTGACCTATGCCTTCATAGCGGGAGACCTTAGCTGGGGGTTTACATTTCGCTGGGCATTTATGTCATTCGTGGTTATCCTCACGTTGAGCCTTGACCTGATGGGCAGCACACCTTTGTACAAGAGTGGCTTACACGAAGATAAATTGCTCGAAGTCGCCCTTGACGAGAACAAATGCAAGGGAGCCGGATTTTGCGAGCAGGTTTGCCCAAAAAACTGCTTCGACGTGGATAAGACGCTACACCTTGCAACCATGCCCAGAGCGCATGAATGTGTCCAATGCGGGGCTTGCATCGTTCAATGTTCATTCGATGCACTGTATTTTAAAAGCCCGAGAAACGAAATAATCCCCCCTGAAACAACCAGGAAATTTAAGTTAAATATCATGGGCAAACGACTTATTAAAGTATAATTGGATAATACGGTTCAAGTAAAATGACAAATCAAGATTTAAAAGGTGCATATAAATGAATAAAGCTCAAGCTCGAATTACAGTCTTGACCGAGGAGCAAATTGAACGGGTTCACGCATACACACTTCATGTGTTGTCAACGACGGGAATCCGCGTTGATTCAGAGCGAGCGAGAGGTATTTTCTCTAAAGCTATAGGAAGCTCTTCCGACGGCGACCGGATTCGCATTCCGGCCGAGCTGGTTGAACAGGCTTTAAAATCCGCGCCTTCGTCTATCGAGGTTTTTGACCGGTCAGGCGCGACAACGTTCTATCTGGGCGGTGCGCAAAACTCGGAAACTCACTTTGGGATAGGCGTAACAAACCTGTGGTACCAGAACCCCGAAACCGACGAGGTCATGCCCTTCAGCCGAAAGCACCTGGAGATCTCAACACGGCTCGGGGAAACTCTAAACAGCTTCGAAGTCGTTTCGACTCCCGGAGTCATACAGGATATTTCCAGCGAACAAGCCGAGGTGGTTGCCGCCCTGGAGATGATCGCCAACACAACAAAGTCGCTGGTAATGTTGATTTCAAATACGCAGCAGTTTGAGACTGCCCTGAAACTCCTTCAACACCTGCACGGCGACCTGGCGGCGCGTCCTTTCGTCATCCCATACTTTAACCCGGTTACGCCTTTGGCATTGAATAAGGATACTTCGGACAAGATGCTTTTGACAATCGAACAGGGGTTGCCGTTTATTTATTCAAGTTACGGCATGTCGGGAGCAACCGCGCCCATTACGGCAGGCGGTACCCTGGTTATGCTAAACGCGGAACTTTTGGCAGGCCTGGTGTTTACTCAACTCGTCAAAGAAGGGGCGCCGGTGATTTTGGGCAGCTTGCCATCGGTTTTTGAAATGAAAAATATGATTTCCGCCTACACACCGCAAACCATGCTCCTCAATCTGGCCTGTGCTGAGATGATGGCTCATTACGGTATCCCGCACAGCGGAACTTCAGGCAGCGGCAGCGGGTGGGGGCCGGATTTGCTCGCAAGCGGAACGTTGTGGATGAACCATTTAACAAGTTGCCTGGGAAAGGTAGGGCTAGCGCCATTTGTGGGCGGTAACTTCGATTCACTTGCCTTTTCTCCTGCAACCGTCATATATTCCGACGAAATTATTCGTCAGGCGCGCCTTTTCTCGCAGGGATTCACCCTCGACGATGCTTCTGTTGGATTAGACGAAATCGACTCCATCGGTCCCGGGGGGAACTTTCTGATGTCTGAGCAGACGCTCGCCCTTTATCGTGAAATACATGAGCAACACAGCCATATTTGGCCTGGGTGGTCGTTGGACAAATGGCAGGCGGAAAAATCCCCGAAAGCCATTGACCTGCTGAGAAAGCGTGCACTTGACGTTCTTGCAAATCTTCGGGCACCCAAGGATCACGATGAATTAATTG
>JBHHWX010000555.1:0-4017 GCA_046756745.1 bacterium
GTTGTAAATCCCAGCAGCAGCCGTACTTCGGAGTAGATTGCCGCCTCGACGGTTGGTTTGGTTTCCGGCTTGAAAATATGGGAGTATTTCACCTCCGTTCTCTTGAAAAACGACGCGCCAGCCCTCTGGCAATTGGGCCGCCGCTTCGGGGCCAATGGAATTGAAGTCCTGAGTATAAGCTGATGTTGCAGTTATGGGTATTTGGGCTTTTGTACTGGACGTTGCAAACGCAGTTGCCGTAATGCAAACGCAAACCAAGCAGGCATGTTGTCTCTGCATGATTACCTCCTCTCTTAGAATACCCATATCTGTATTTAGAAGCAAGTAACCCTCTTTCAGAATGTGGGTTTGTTAATGCTTCCATTTCGGCACTCCCCGTCCCGGGGTCCAGGGCGCGCTTATGCCTCGAGTTTTTGCACAAGCGCTACCAGGTCGACTTCCACAAGCGTAAGCGGGGCCTCCAGTGATTTTTATAAGTTTATGTGTTTCCGTACTTATCACCGGGAAAGCTGCCGGACAGCCCAGGCCTGACACTCGTGAAAAAATATCTGATCTGCTTCATTTAATGCTACCCAGAGCAGTTCAAACTCGCCTTGACCGTGTGGCTCGTTGACAAAGGTCGCCTCGAAAAAGACAGCAGGCATTTCATAATGTTTATCGTTCACGGAAAAATATTGCAACGCGTCGCCAATTTTACGAACCAGATGAACCTCACGCGCCAACTCTTCACGAACTTCACGTATAACGGTCTCTTCCGGTGTTTCACCCGACCAGCAGCCGCCGCCGGGAAGAAAGTAACCACGCTTGCCTTTAACAACGGCTACCTCACTTTCGTCTCGAGTAATGACGGCATAGGCAGCGGGGCGCAGCTTGTAGTCCACATCTGGTTGCCGTGAACCAAATGTAATGGGCGGTGACTGTTGCATATGCTTAATAGTGCAAATATTCGTAAAAGCGACGAACCTAATTTTATATGAGAAACTTAAGAATCTACACAGGTCATGCCCGAATGTTTTAATCGGGCATCCAGTTTTGGTATTAAATCATGGATTCCCGATAAAAGGTTTCGCAACAATCTTGTTTTTATTCGGCAAACCCAGTTTCCCTTACTTTCTCACTTCTCGGAATCGCCTTAAACGATAGTAAATACTTATCATAGGATGGTATTTCTGTTTTGTTCACGCCGAAGGCGTTACACAACACAGCCCAGTGTTCGTCTTCTGACGAACACTGGGAAAAGGCAAACCTCCGATGAACCCTGAAAGGGTTCAACAAATAACGTCACGCGATAATGGATTATGAAACCCTTTCAGGGTCTGATTTGCTATGTTCTCGAAACCGAGGGTACAGCTATCGCCGTACCCTCGGCTATGTTGTCTAACCGCTTCGCGGTAATACGAATCTCTCACCAATCCTAATCTGACGCACAAACGAAGTGAGAAATGTTCCTTACTCTTTTTCAGAAACAGGCTTCCATTTCGGCACTCCCCGCCCAGGCGTCCAGGGGGCGCCGGCGTCCTCGAGTTTTTGCTCGAGCGCCACCAGGTCAACTTCCACAAGCGTACGCAACTCCTCGAGGATTTCACTGAACTCCGCGGCGGCGATGTCGTAGTTTTTGCGGTGCGTCTGCGTTGGCGCGGATGTTGATGACCAGTGGCCGCGTACAATTTGGTTGATACGGGAGCGGATCCCTCGCATCGCCGGCTCGCTGCGCCGGCGTTTGGTCGGGTCGCCGCTGATACGTTCGCGTAAATCCAACAGCCGCAGCTCCAGACCGCGTGCTTCTTCCCGTAGCGCCGGAGCCAGGCCCGGCGTTTTTTCGATGGTGTTTTTGATGTATTTGATGCGATTGGCAGCTTCACCAGCCGCAGCGCTAGCGCCCATCACCGCGCGCTGCAATTCACCGGTTAGCTTTTGAAACGCCAGCACGGCTTCTTTATCAGCAGGCGGCAGAGAACCGTGCCCCAGCGGCTCGACTTCAAACCCGGTCGGTGGGACGAGCTGTGTCAAAACGCCGTCCACACGCTTGTCGAGGCTGACGGTGTATTTTCCCGGTAACGCCATTGGCCCGACTCCATCGGATTTGAGATCGGTGGGCCGGTATCCGGGATAGCGAAAATCCCAGGTCGCCCGGTGTATTCCCGAAGAGGTCTTGCCTTTGAGATGCCGGACGACATTGCCTTGATCGTCGCGTACAGTCAGAACCACGGCGGGTTTTTCCTCGCGGTCTTCGGCTTTCAAAGCATCCCAATCCGGGTAAAACACATCTTTTCCGTCTTTGGCTAGTTTGCCTTCCTGTTTTTGCCGTTTCGTCTTGCGTGTTTGCAGCGATTCTTTGAGATAGTAGGTGAAGATTGCGCCGAACGGCGGATTGGGTGCGGTGAAATAACTCGCGCCTTGAAAAGCTTTTTCGCGTCCGGCCAGCGGCGCCGACTGGATATACATGAGGGATTTTTTTACCGGGAAGATTTTCGCGCCCTCTTGGATCATCTTTTCGCTCACCTGGCGCAGCGGCGTGTAATCGTCGAGGATGTAAAAACTGCGGCCAAAGGACGCCGCCACCAAGTCGTTTTCCCGGCGTTGAATTTCCAAATCACGCACGGCTATCGTTGGAATCCCTTTTTTCAATTGAATCCATTTGTTGCCCTCGTCGATTGTAAAGAAAACGCCGAACTCTGTCCCAGCAAAAAGCAGTTTCGGGTTGACGTGATCCTGTTTGAGTGTGTACACCGACCCGCGTTCGGGTAAATCCCCGGAAAGTGACTTCCAGGTTTTTCCGCGATCCGTACTCTTCACGATGTACGGTTTGAAGTCGCCCATTTTATGGTTGTTCAAAGCGGCATAAACCGTGTTCGCGTCGTGCAGCGAAGCTTCGATGTCGTTGACATAGGTCATCTCCGGCACGTCGGCAACTTTTTCGACCTTGCGCCAGCTCAAACCGCCGTCTTCGGTCACTTGAATCAAGCCATCGTCTGTTCCGACATACAGCAGGTCTTCTTGCAGCGGCGATTCGCTGACTGCGACGATGGTGCCGTAAAACGAGGTCGAGCGGTTTTTAGCGACGGCATCCACGCTCCAAACGCGACCCATAATTTTGAGTTTATTGCGGTCCAGATTGCGGGTCAAGTCCGGGCTCACGGCACGCCAGGAATTTCCGCGGTCGTCGCTGCGGAACAGAATTTGGGCGCCGTAATACAGCCGTGTGTGTGAGTGTGGACTGATCATCAACGCAGAATCCCAATTCCAGCGCAAAGGCGGACCGTCTTTTTCTTCTTGCGGCTTCACGTCGATGCGCTCGCCGGTTTTTCTATCGAAGCGAATGAGATTGCCGTACTGCCACTGCGAGTAAACGATGTTCGGATCTTCCGGGTCCACCGCCGGTTCGAAGCCGTCGCCAAACACCGTGACAAACCAGTCGCTGTTGCGGATGCCGTTGATATTTTTTGTGCGAGAAGGACCGCCCTGAGTGGCGTTATCCTGAGTGCCGCCATAGACATAGTAAAACGGCTCGGAATTATCGACCGCGACCTTATAGAATTGGGTCACCGGCAAATTGGCTTTGAAATCGTAACTCTTGCCGCGATCCCAGGTTTCGTAAATGCCGCCGTCGCAGCCGATGAGCAGATGATCCGGGTCGTTGGGGTCGAAAACCAGGGCGTGGTTGTCCACGTGTTTCCATTTTTCACCCAGCCGGGTGAAGGTCTTGCCGCCATCTTCGGAAACCATCATAAACGTGTCCAGAGAGTAGATCCGGTCGAACTTGTGGGGATCGGCAAAAATTTCCTGGTAGTATTGCGGGCTGCCGCTGAGATATTTACTCATTTTTTTCCAGTTTTCACCGCCGTCTTCGGAACGGTAAAAACCGCTGCCGTCTTTAGCCGCCTCGACAATCGCATAAATGACGTCCGGATTGATAGGCGAAACCGTCAGACCGATTCGGCCTTTGTCAGCCTTGGGCAGGCCTTTGTTTATCTTCCGCCAGCTCGCCCCGGCGTCGGTGGATTTGTAGACCCCGGA